>DATALK010000455.1:0-5250 GCA_036261085.1 Phototrophicaceae bacterium
CGCGAGGCGCAGTTAGGTCTCGTCAGCCGCTATCTGCCGCTGGCCCTGGTCGAAAATATCCGCAATGTGGATGAATTTGATGTCGGCGGACAGGAACGTGAAATCAGCGTCTTACATTGTGATGTGCGCGGCTTCACCACCTTCAGCGAACGCCTGGACCCGGGCCGGCTGATGGAAATCATTAACAGTTACATGAGCCTGTCCAGCGATGCCATCACCCTCTACGAAGGCATTGTGGATAAATACATGGGCGATGCGGTTACGGGTTTGTTTAACACGCAGTTCAATCCGCAGGAAGACCACGCGCTGCGCGCCGTCCGCGCCGCCATGAGCATGAGGTATGATCTGCTGGCCTTGCACGAAATTCTGCCGGAAGACCACCGGCTGTTTTATGGCATCGGTGTCCATACCGGCATGGCCGTCCTCGGCAACATCGGCAGCGAGGATCGTAAAGAATTCTCCGCCCTCGGTGATGCGATGGACATTGGCAAACTGCTGCAAGAAAACGCCCTAGCCGGGGAAGTCCTCATCAGCGCGGCGACTTACGCGCGTGTTCAGGACTATTACGAGTGTGAAGCGCTGGAACCGCGCAAAACCAAAGACCACGACGACTTGACCGTGATGTACCGCGTCGTCAAACACAAAAAACGCACCCTCAGCACGCAGCCCGATCTCGACGCGCTCAAGTTTTAACCCCGCCCCTTCCGCGCCCCTGGCCTCCTTACCAGGGGCGTTTTCTTTGGAAACCCCAATAAGCACCAAGTTAAGACTCGCCGGTGCGCCGCCTGGGGTTTTGAACCCAGAGCTACCAGGAAGAACCAAACCCACCAAAGGAGCTGATAAGAATTTTGTCGGATATTAACTAACCCCTTTAGTGGGCTTAAAGCCGCCGAAGGCGGCCAATTTAGCCAGACGGCTTTAGCCTCTGGCGACCAAAACGCTTAACTTGATGCCGATAAGCGTTTTCTTTGGAAACCCCCTTTTCTTCTCATAGAAAAATGAAATTGGTTTGGTATGATCGGATTGTGTTTACGGAAGCCGCCAACAGCGGTAATCAGATCGGTTTATTTCCATTTTCCAGCAAGAATTACCTTGAAACTTGATTGTTTCTCGATTCTAAATCGTCTTTTTGCGCCAATTCGGCTATACTATAAATATTCATTACAGACAGGGTTGATTCAGTGTCAAGAGAAACCAGTCCCTACATTCTGGTGGTTGATGATGAACCGGCAAACCGCGCCCTGCTGGAACGCGCTCTTGGCGGAAAATATGAAGTTTGTACGGCGGCCAACGGTTTCGAAGCCCTTGACATCCTGGCGCACCGCTCCGTTGACCTGATTATGCTCGACATTATGATGCCCCGACTGAACGGCCTACAAACTCTTCAGCAGATTCGGGCCAATCCCGAAATTGCCGAAATCCCGGTGATTATCATTTCAGCGCTCACCAATCCCAAAGATATTACGCGCGGGCTGGAACTGGGCGCGAACGACTACATCACCAAACCGTTGGATATGGGGGTGACTCTGGCGCGCATCCGCACCCAACTGCAACTCAAGCAGCTCAGTGACGAACGTAAACAAACCATCGTGCAGCTCCGATCAGCGCAGGAAATGAAAGACCA
Source organism: Phototrophicaceae bacterium (assembly GCA_036261085.1). Classification (GTDB taxonomy): domain Bacteria; phylum Chloroflexota; class Anaerolineae; order Aggregatilineales; family Phototrophicaceae; genus CFX2. Next base: position 1,625 of record DATALK010000455.1, read on the forward strand.
CTTGCTGTTTATCGCCTCCCATGATCTCAAAGGGCCAGTGATGACCATCGGTCTGGGCGCCGATCTGCTGCGCCCCTATGAAGCGAACATCCCGGATGGCGCGGCCATTCTGGATACCATTCAGTCATCGCTGCAAACCATGCAAATTGTAATTGAAGACTTTCTGGAAACGGCGGCCCTGCAAAATGGCAGGTTGGATTTGAAGCTGAATTATCTGGTCATAGACCATCTCATCAGCAGTATGATTATCCAGTACACGGCCCAGGCCGAAAAGAAAAATATTGTTCTGGTCGCTGAAGACACCGGGGGTATTATTTTTGCAGATGTGGCGCGAATGCAGCAGGCGGTTGGCAATCTGGTGAGCAACGCCATTAAGTACAGCGCCCCCCATACCACCATTCACATTTCCACCCTCCAAAATGGTGAAACGGTGCGCATTAATGTTGCCGACCAGGGACCCGGCATTCCGCTGGCGGAACAACCCCAACTCTTCACCCAATTCGGCAAACTCAGCCCCCGCCCGACTGCCGGGGAGAGCAGCACGGGCCTCGGCCTGTGGATTGTCAAACACCTGGTGACACTTCAGAATGGTCGGGTGGGCGTCGAATGTCCGCCGGAAGGCGGTTCGATCTTTTGGATTGAAATGCCAGCGGTAGCCGAAAACGCGCTTCAGTAGGAACGGCCAACGGGCGTCCGCCACCTAAAGCACCTTCCTAGTTCAGCAGCGGGAGCAGCGTTTCCAGATCGCTTTTGATGAGGTATTCCAGCAGTTGCTCGGCGTTGTCATCCTGACGGGACTCCATTAATGACACCAATTTTTCATACAGGAGAAACTGCGCTTCGTGCAAGTGCGGGCTGCGTGGGGCGCGCATCTGCCGCAGGATTTCCAACAACTGCACCTGATTGTGCAGCCGCGCCAGCAGTTCAATCGTCTGCGGACGGCCCGCCAGCGCGCCAATCGTGGTATGTAACGCCAGCAGTGATTGGGTTGAACCACTGCCGTCACCGGTATATGCCTGGGTTCGCGCCTGTTTAATCAGGCGGCGCAGTTGGGTCAGGCTGCTTTTGGTGAGGGTCGCCAGCGCCCAACGCAGCGCCACTTTTTCCACCGCCGCCCACAGCGCGTACACCTCCGCCGCTTCCGCCACCGTAAAAGCGCGCACATGTGCACCGCGACGGGCGTATTTAATCACCCAGCCTTCTTCTTGCAAAATATGCAGCGCGTCCCGAACCGTATTCTGGCTGACATTCATTTGCTGGGACAGCGTCAGTTCCACCAGCCGTTCGCCACAAACAAATTTGCCGCTGCAAATGGCCTGACGCAAGGTATCCGCCAGGGTGGCGGCGCGGGTCATGGGTGAGGTCATTTTAAACCACCCTCAGGTTAATTCCCTGGATCGCGTTCAATACGGATGCTGCCATCGTTCAAACCCCGCCGCAGTTCATCCGTATCCAGATCAATCAGGCCCTTACCCGCCACTGAGACACAATGATGATCGGCACAAATCACGCGCCCGCCCGCCAGCAGCCGCTCGTGCTGGAAAATTCTGACCACCTCGCCGACCTGCGGCATCCGGTTTCGTTCAATCCGGCGCAGTAAGCTCAAGGCATTCCTCTTTCGACTCTGTAACGGTTCTTGCTTTAATCATAACAGCAAACTGCCCCAAAAAGTTAATGGTTTAATGCGGCGGTTGGAGATCGTGTTCGTCGCCGCTTTATCCCCGCCCTGGCCTCAAATGGCCTCGAACGAGAGTTTCCACAACTGCATCGCTTCCCCGACCAACGGCTGCGCTACCGCCATCAAAATCGTACCGCTTGGGCCAACCTTCTGCTGCGCCAGTTCAAACGCCGTCAGCAGCGTATCGGCGTACATCACGTTGGAGTGATAACGCTTTGCCACTGCCAGCGCCATTTGGGGATCAGGAAAGACGATCTTTTCGTTGACGGTGCTGTGCGTCAGAATCAGCGCATCGGCGGCATCCGCCAACACCCGGTACACGCCCTCGTAATCCCGATCCTGCGGCACACCGGTAATGATCGCTATCGGCCTGGCGACATAATGTGCCACACTTTCCAGAAACGACTCCGCCGATGGCACCGTGATGGCGCCATCGATAAATACCGTAGGATTATCCTGTAATTTCTGACAGCGTCCCGGCCAGGTTACATCGGCCAGCCCTTGTCGAATGCGTTTAATATACTCCGGTGAACTGTGGGGAATACCCGCCAGTCGCCCGTGCATATTCCCGGCTCCAATCACCGCCACCGTCGCGTTCATCACCTCGTAATGCCCCAGCATGGACAGGGTCATTTCGCCATAGCGCCCCAGTTCCATCCGAATACCCTTGCCATTTTCCACCGGGCCAAGATAATGCGCGCTGTCAGCCGGGGCAATCCAGTTGAATTCCGCCCCCACCATTTCGGCTTCTGTTTGCAGTACATCCAGCACTTCCGGCGCTTGCGGCGCGCTGTAAGCATAACTGTACGGCTTGATAATCCCCGCCTTATGCCACGCGATATGTTTCCGCGTTGGTCCCAATTGTTCCGGATGTTCCAGCAAAATCGGCGTGAACAACGATAACTTGTTCGGGACTACCGCGATGTCGTCATACCGCCCGCCGCGCCCCACTTCCAGCACCGCCGCCGCAACGTTTTGCTCATCAAACCAGCGCAGCGCGATGGCGAGGAAAATCCCCTGCGGGCTAAAGTATTGTTTTTCGCCCAGAGTCGCCTCAATGTCGTCAATATCCGGCGCCAAATCCGACAGGATACGGAAAAATTCCAGTTCTGGAATCATGCGCCCGTTCACGCGAATCCGCTCCCGCCAGTTGACCAGATGCGGGCTGGTCACTGTACCCACCGTATGGCCCAGGTGTTGCAGCAGTTTGGCAGTAATCACCGTCGTGGAGCCTTTGCCTTTACTGCCAGTCACAACGGCATATTCGCGCGCGTGCGCCAGTAAATTTTGGGCTTGTAACAGGCGGCGCGTGGGGCCAGGATCGCGGGTTTCGGCATCGGGGCGGCGCGGCTGCCCGCGAACTTTCCGCATCGAACGAAAAATATAGGTTATCGCATCGCCTTCATTGTTGAATCGCATGGAGATCAGTCCGGCCTTGTTATAATCGGGTGGAAAAATAAGCTGACAGGAAAGGCCAGCGGTTAATTATGCCACATTCTATTTTGCGCCGATATATGATCTTCCTGCTGCTGCTGGCCGCCTGCGCTCCGACAGTCACCCCAACGCCTGAGGTCGCGGCCCCCGCCGGACTTACCTTTGCCTGGATAGACGCGGAGCAATTATTCGTCCAGGTGGGCAGCGCCGCGCCGCGTTTCATTACCGTCCCCGGCATTCTGGACCTCAAACTCGCGCCGGACGGCCAAAGTCTGGCCTTTATCCACGAACCCAACCCGGATACAGCTTTATGGGTCTGGGAGACCACCAGCGAAACGCCCCGGCAGCTTGTTGCTACCGCCGACCTGGAAACCGGCGCTCCATTGCAAATCGAGACCCTGGCCTGGCTGGACAATACGACCCTGGGGTTTAACACCTACCGCCCCAGCCAGATGGCACCCGTGCCGCAAAATGACCTGTGGCACGTAAACGTTCGCACGGGCACTGTCGAACG
>DATALK010000468.1:0-3489 GCA_036261085.1 Phototrophicaceae bacterium
ATCCCCGCGACACTGGGCAATCCCAATGCGATGCGAATCGGGGATGAGGCCTTCGTGGTTGGGCATCCTTTTGGCCTGTACGGTTCCATGAGCGCTGGTGTGATTTCCGGCCTGCACCGCACCTATGAACCGCCCGATGGCGGCGCGGCGATGGAGGACTTAATTCAGTTTGACGCGGCCACCAATCCGGGCGCTTCCGGCGGGCCGCTGTTGAATCGGTATGGACAGGTGGTGGGCATTGTCAGCATTTTGCTGAATCCGACCCGGCAGGATGTCTTTATCGGGATTGGTTTTGCGGTGCCGATCACCACTGCTGGTGGGGCCGCTGGTCTGCCACCACAATAAAGCCCAGGGAAACGAGTTTTAATGGTATAGAGGAAGCAGTTAATGAATCAAAATAACCACGACACGCCGATGGAGCAGGTGTTATACGAAGTCAAAAAGATTATTGTGGGTCAGGATCACCTGCTGGAACGTTTGGTGATTGCACTGCTGGCCCGGGGGCATATTCTGGTTGAAGGGGTTCCCGGCCTGGCAAAAACAATGGCGATCAAAACACTGGCCGGGGCCATTGGCGGCGACTTCAAACGGATTCAATTCACGCCTGATTTAGTTCCGGCGGATCTGATTGGCACGCGCATCTATAACCAGAAAACCGGAGAATTCACAACTTCACTGGGGCCGGTATTTACCAATTTACTGCTGGCGGATGAAATTAACCGCGCTCCAGCCAAAGTTCAGAGCGCGCTGCTGGAAGTGATGCAGGAACGGCAGGTCACGCTTGGCCGCGAGACGCACAAGGTTCCTAATCCGTTTCTGGTGCTGGCGACACAAAACCCCATCGAGACCGAGGGAACATATGCTTTACCGGAGGCCCAGGTAGATCGGTTTATGCTTAAAGTCATCGTTGGGTATCCCACCGCCACCGAAGAATTTGTGATTGTGGAACGGATGACCGGGGCGCTTCAGGCTGTCCAGCAGGTGTTAACTACCGACCAATTGCTGGATTTGCAGCGGGAAGCCGACAAAGTTTACGTTGACCCGGCGTTGATGGAATATGCAGTTCGTCTGGTAGCAGAAACGCGCCAGCCGCAGGACAAAAGTCTGAAAGAAATCGCTCACTACATCATGTTTGGTGCGAGTCCCCGCGCTTCGATTAATCTGATTCTGACGGCGCGCGCATTGGCGTTTGTTCGAGGCCGCAGTTACGTGCTGCCCCAGGACGTGCGGGATATGGCGGTGGATGTGATTCAGCATCGTCTGGTGCTGTCTTACGAGGCGCTGTCGGATAATATCAGCGCGGTTGATCTTCTGAAACAAATCATCGCCCGTGTCCCCATGCCAACGGTGCCGCTGCATGAATACGCCAACAACCGCCAACACGCCTGAACGCATTTTGCAGCGCCTCGATTGGCAGGTCATTCGCCGGTTGGATGGCTTGCTCCAGGGTGATTATCGCAGCCTGTTTTATGGCTATGGGATTGATTTTGCCGACCTGCGCGAATATCAACCCGAAGATGACATCCGGTACATTGACTGGAACGTGACGGCGCGTATGGATACGCCCTATGTGCGCAAATATACCGAAGACCGGGAAATTGTCGCCTGGTTTCTGCTTGATCTTAGCCCTTCGGTGGACTTCGGCGGCGAACAGGCGCTCAAGCGAACCGTGCTGATTGATTTTGTGACCACATTGGCGCGGCTGTTAACGCGGCACGGCAATCGGGTGGGCGCGCTGTTTTACAGCAGTCAGATTGACCGAACAATTCCGGCACGCGGTGGCCGTCTGCAAGTGCTGCGCCTGGTGAACGACCTGCTCAAACAGCCGACCTTACCCAGCGCGCCGTTTACCAATCTGACACCGCTGGTACTGTGCGGCCTGCATACCATTAAACAGCGTTCGCTGGTGTTCATTGTGTCCGATTTTATCTGTGAGTCGGGGTGGGAAAAGCCGCTGGCGTTGCTCAATCAGCGTCATGAAGTCCTGGCGGTACGCCTGTGGGATCCGCGTGAAATCGAGATTCCTGATCTGGGGCTGGTCATCATGCAGGACGCCGAAACGGGCGAACAGATCTATGTGGATACCCATGATCGCAGTTTTCGCACCCGGTTTGCGGCCTCGGCCCGACGGCGGGAAGCCGATCTGGCCGAGACATTTAAACGCGCCGGAGTGGATTTGCTGGCGCTCTCAACGGAAGAAGATTTGGTTCGGGCCATCGTGCGTTTTGCCACCCTTCGGCAGCGACGGCGTCGGGTAGCATAGACCATGACTTTCATCTGGCCCCCTATGCTCATTTTGCTGCTGTTGATTCCCCTGTTTATCTGGGGTTACTGGCGGATGCAGCGGCAGCGCCGCCAACTGCTGGCGCAGTATGGCAATCTGACTGTGACTTCTGGTAAGGCCCCGCGCTTGTTTGGGTTGCGCCGTCATCTTCCCCCGTTATTCTTTTTAGCCGCATTAACCATCATCATCATTGCCCTGGCCCGACCCGAAGCGGTAGTGGGCGTCCCACGCATCGAAGGCACGGTGATTCTGACATTTGATATTTCGGGCAGTATGGCGGCTGAAGATTTGGAACCCACACGGTTGGAAGCGGCCAAAGATGCGGCAGCCGATTTTGTGCTGCGCCAGCCGCCAACGGTGCAGATTGGGGTGGTAGCTTTCAGCGATACCGGGTTGGCCGTTCAACAGCCAACCTACAATCAGGACGATGTACTGTCCGCGATTCGCCGCCTGGGACCCTCTCAGGGGACATCGTTAGGCAACGGGATGCTGATTTCGCTGAATGTTATTGATACCAACGGGCAGGAAATAACGAATTACTACAGCAGTCTGACACCCGAACCGACCCTGGCGCCGACGCCGGTTCCGCGTGGAACCTATACCGCTAATGCGATTGTTTTGCTCACCGATGGGGAAAATACGGTTGATCCTGATCCGCTGGAAGCGGCCCAGGCCGCCGCTGATCGAGGGGTGCGCGTTTACACCATTGGCATCGGCAGCCCCACCGGAACAATCTTGAACATTGAAGGATTTAATGTTTTTACCCAGCTTAACGAGCCGCTACTGCAACAAATTGCCCAGCGCACCGGAGGGAATTATTTTAATGCGGAAAGCCGTGAGGAACTGCTCGATATCTACCAGAATCTCAACCGCCAGTTTGTTATCAAACCGGAACCGATGGAGATCACCCCAATTTTAGCGGGCCTGAGCATTCTGGCCTTGCTGCTGGGTGGGGCACTCTCCTTAGTCTGGTTTGGCCGCCTCCCTTGATGGAAGCGGGTGAAAGGGTAAAGAAGGGAGGCTCTGCTCATGAACGTCCTTTGGCCTGGAATTTTACTCTTGTTCGGTCTTATTCCCCTGTTGATTGCGGCCTATATCTGGGCGCTGCGCCGCCGTCAGGTCGCCGTGCGGTATTCCAGTCTGGTACTGGTCAAAGCTGCTCTGCCGCGCTTCTCTCGACTACGTCGCCATTTACCGTTTGGTCT
>DATALK010000476.1:0-4404 GCA_036261085.1 Phototrophicaceae bacterium
AAACAAACACCCCATCGGTATTTTGTAGGACAGCGTATCGCCAGGGCTAAAGAACTCTTGCGGAACTCCGATCTCAGCATAACGGAGATTTGTGCGGCAGTTGGCTTTGAAAGTCTGGGATCATTTAGTACGTTGTTTCGCAAGGTTGCCGGAGTATCCCCCAGTGTTTATCGGGTCAGCAGTCATCCGACTCCTACCCCCACCTACATTCCCTTATGTGTCTGTGTGCTTTACGGTATCGAGGATCAGCCAGATTTTTAAAACAGAGCAATTTTCGAGAAGCCAATACAGAACAAGTGTTTTATCATTCTAGTGTTGAAGTGAACCAAGAAGGAGATACATGATGATAAACAGACTTTCGGTTGCCACCATTTGGGTCAAGGATCAGAACGAGGCATTGCGCTTTTATACGGAAAAACTTGGTTTCGAAATCCGCGCGGATGTCACCAATGGCGATTTTCGCTGGCTCACCATCGGCTTGAAAGACCAACCAGAACTTGAATTTCTGCTGGCGGCGGTAAAACCAAGTCACGCGCTGACTCAGGAAGAGGCTAATCAACTGACCAAAGTCGTGGAAGCGGGCAAGCTGGGCATCGGCCCCTGGAAAACCAACGATTGCCAGAAAACCTATGAGACGCTTAAGGCCAAAGGCGTGGAATTTGTGCAGCCGCCAACCGATCGTCCATATGGGATTATCGAAGCCATCTTCAAGGATAACAGCGGTAATGTGATGGTACTCTCCCAGGATAAAGCGTAATATTAGGGGGTCGGCCCCGGCCCAATTGACGGTTATCAAGCTGGCAGCAAATAGGAAAGCACAGCCAACCATCAAGCGGGCCGCCGTCGAACGATGGCGAAGTTTTGAACCCAAGTCAGAATGAGGAGGTTTCTAATGGTAACAAAGAATAACTCGCAGGCGTCTGTTAAAAACACTACCACAACCAGCAAGCAGTCTAAAGGCTTCACAGCGGATGAACGCGCCGCCATGAAAGAGCGCGCCAAAGAGTTGAAGGCGGAAAAGGAGAAGGCGGACGGGGAAAGCGCCCTCCTCGCCAAAATCGCCGAGATGCCGGACACGGATCGGGTCATGGCCCAGCGGCTCCATGAGATCGTTAAAACGAATGCACCCGCCCTCGCGCCCAAAACCTGGTATGGGATGCCCGCGTATGCCAACAAGGAGGGGAAGATCGTCTGCTTCTTCCAAAGTGCGCAGAAGTTCGACGCGCGGTATGCCACGCTCGGCTTCAACGACACGGCCCACCTCGATGAAGGCGGGATGTGGTCGACGGCCTTCGCGCTGAAAGAGATGACTCCCGACATCGAGGCGAAGATCAGCGCACTGGTGAAAAAAGCAGTGAGTTGAGGATTGAACCCGCCTCGGCAGCGGCTCCGGTAAAGTTCGATACTTTGCCGCCAGGGAGACAAACCCTGGCGGCGTTTTGATTCTCTTAAATAACTGTTTGTGACATCTTCCACGTACCGGAGGTGACACGTAACACTGACCACCGGGTATCTTACGGCGTAATGTATGGATATTGATATATGCGTCTTTGCGGATAAAAGGAGATTGGCGGTACTGCCGCCAGGCCTGCACTAAAAATGCTTTGCCACAGCCTCGCACCACGCTGGGTTGGCCGCCGCCGGATTAACTGATGATCTCACCGACCCTCGCTCATGAAGTCTCGCAGATGGAAGCGGATTTATGCTCCGCCTTCACCGACCCCACTCGCATTCTGATTTTATATCTGCTGGATGAAAAGCCCCGGAACGTCAGGGAACTCTCCACCGAACTGCAAATCCCGCAGTCGTCCACCTCGCGCCATCTCAAGGTTTTGCGGGACCGCGGTCTGGTCACAACCACCCGGCAGGGAACCAGCGTTCAATATCAATTGGCCGACCAGCGCCTCATTCAGGCGCTTGACCTGTTACGGGCGGTGCTGCGGGATCGCCTGGCCCACCGCGCCAGCCTGATGGAAGAAGCCGATACTTAATTTCGTATTTTTGAAGGGGGAGCTATGCCCAATCGGAAAGTACCATTTTTTATCTCACTTGGCGGCCTGCTGTTGCTGCTGGCGGGGTTAAGCCTGTGGTTTCTGCTGCTGCCGCAGCCCGTCGCGGCGCAGTGCGGCTCCCAGGCGTCATCCTGCAAGAACTGCCACGAAGTGCAGGCCCAAGACCCGGTTAATAATGACGGCACCGGCTGGCATGGCGCTCATGCCTTCGGTGATTTTTGTTATCTGTGTCACGCGGGCAATCCGCAGGCCACTGACATCGAAGCCGCGCATACCGGCCTGGTGCCACCGCTGGCGGATGTCAAAGCCGCCTGCCAGCAGTGCCACGCCGCCGATTTGAACGAACGCGCGCATGTGTACGCTGTCGCGCTCGGCGTGGAAATTGGGGGCGGCGGGAGCGGGACAAGTCAGGTCAGTCCCACCAGCGCGCCGCCTGCCAGTGACAGTCCCGCCACCGAAACACAGCCGACGGTCAGCGCGCCAACGCTGAACACAGAACTGTCCCCCGTTGAAATCGCCTTTGATGACCCCAATTTGGTGGATTACGCCCAACGCTACGATGAAATTGTCCTGGGCAAATATCCGACCAACTGGGGCGATTTGGTGCTGGTCGGCCTGATTGGTTTGATCGCGGTGGGTGGCGGCGGCTTTGTGCTGTTCAACGAAAACCGACTGCGGCGGGGATCGCTGGCGCTGCAAAAGGTCGAGGGTGAATATCCGGCGGATGTGGTGGAGCTGCTGCCCGCGCTGGCCGGATTAAAACCGCCGACGCGCCAATCACTGAAAAAGCTGCTCAAACATCCCAATAAAACCGATCAAGTCCTGGGATTGGTGGACACCCTGATTGCCGACGATAAAGGTGAGGAGTGAGTGCCATGAAACGCATCCTCAACTACATTCGCAAGGATGAATGGTCGCCCTACGTGGCCGGAATTTTGCTCGGCGTGGTCGGCGTGTTGGCCGTCTGGCTGAGTAACAACCTGCTCGGCGCGTCTGGCGCGTTTGAGAATATCGCCGGGATGATCGGTCAGGCTGTCGCGCCGGGTGTTTTTGACAACGTGTATTTTAACTACATTATGCCGCCCGGTATCACCTGGGGCGTGATTCTGCTGGTGGGCATTTTCTTCGGCGGGATGATCGGCGCGGCGACCAGCGGCACACTGAAATGGGGCAAAAAAGACGCCGCCAACAGTGACACCCAGTGGCAGCGCATCATTGGCCCGCAGACCTGGAAACGCTGGTTGCTGGCCTTTGTCGGAGCGATTATCCTGCAATATGCCGCCGGGATTGCCGGGGGCTGTACCAGCGGGTTAGCCATTTCCGGCGGGATGTTACTCGCGCCAGCGGCCTTTCTGTTCATCGCCGGGATGTTTGCATCCGGCATCCTCACTGCCCTGATTATCTATCGCAGGAGATATTAAAAATGACTTTAGTGGTTGCGCTTGTTTTAGGTGTCTTTTTCGTCTTCGCGCTGAATAAAGCCGGACTGACCAAATACCATAAAATTGTTAACGTCTTTCGTTTCACCGATATGGCCGTGCTGAAGTTCATGATGACCGCGCTGGTCGTTTCCATGAGCGGCCTGTACCTGCTGCGCGGCCTCGGCCTCATCACGTTCCCCAATATTCCCAGCACCTATATCGTCGGCAACCTCGTGGGCGGGTTGATCTTCGGCGTCGGGATGGCCCTCACCGGGTTCTGACCGGGGACTTGCGCCGCCGGGAGCGGCGAAGGAAAGCTGGATTATCTCATCCCTGGCCTGCTGGGTTTTCTGATCGGGGCCGTCATTTATGGTTTGACCTATCAACAAATTTTCCCGGTGATTTCGGCCATTGCAAATATTGGTAACGTCGTGCTGCCGGACTTGTGGCATCTCAGCCCGTTCCTGACAGTGGTCGCGTTCGCGCTGATGGCCCTCTTCCTGTTTTATCTGATTGACCGGGCGGGTTTACAGCGTAAAGATAAAGGTTAAGGGTTTATGACAACCACGTTATCCCGACGAGGTTTTTTAAAACTGGGCGCGGTCACGGCGGGCGCGCTGGCGGTAGAGCAAATGCTCCCGCCGCTGGTGGCCCGCGCCGCCACCGAGGCTGGACTGCTGAATGCGCAGGGGGATGGTTATGTCCCCAGCATGTGTGAGATGTGTGTCTGGCGTTGCGGTTTGATCGCCCGCGTCGAAAAGGGGCGGGTCGTCAAGCTGGACGGCAACCCCGATCACCCACACTCTAAAGGTCATCTGTGTGTGCGCGGGCAGTCCGGGCTGATGAATACTTATGATCCGGATCGCGTGTTAACACCGCTGATTCGCGTGGGCAAACGCGGCGAGGGCAAATTCCGTAAGGCGTCCTGGAATGAGGCGCTGGATTACACCGCCCGTAAAATGCAGAAGATC
>DATALK010000492.1:0-9562 GCA_036261085.1 Phototrophicaceae bacterium
AGACAGCCGATAATAAACATTTTAAAACTTTCACGGCAAACACTCGCTGACTAACTCATCCATAACCTTGTCCAGATTAACAGCGAATCACCGGATGTGCAAAATTCGTGGGAGATTGGTAGGGGAAGCGAATGTTACCAGTGAGCGTTCAGGCGGGTATAAAAGCCGGAGGGCAAAATAAAAAATTCTGACACAGAAAATTGTCAGAATTTAGGTCAGCGGAGAGGGAGGGATTCGAACCCTCGATAGCTTCATCAGCTATTTCCGTTTTCGAGACGGACCCGTTCAACCGCTCCGGCACCTCTCCAATGGGGAATTATTATACACAAGACTTTTCCGGGCGAAACCCCCGTTTTTAGCCGTCTATGGATCAGCCCGGTTTAGGCCAATTGGACTAGTAGATAATCCCCCATGTACCTCATGTTTAAACTTCGATTTTGTTCTATTCTAAAAATGATTGTTGGTGAACAGGTATAATTGGGAAGGGATAACACAACATGGATATTGGCGCGTTAATCGGTGATATTATTGCCGCACCGTTTATCTGCATTGGCTGGATTATTATTGGGGCGGTGGCCGGAGCTTTGGCGCGGCAAATTATGGGTTCGACAGACAAACCCCTAATCTCCGATCTCATTCTCGGCCTGATCGGGGCGATGGTGGGTGGTTTTGTCGCCAGTTTACTCGGCTTATATAAACCGGCAGGCGGATTGGGTCTGCTGCTGGTGAATCTGGTCATCGCCATTGTCGGCGCGGTCATTTTAATCGCCGTTGGGCGGGCGGTAATGGGCCGAAAAGTGGCGTAAACAAAAGTTGAAAGACTCCTGGAAAGCCGGGGGTCTTTTGATGTTAATGCCGTTGGCCGCTGGCGCGTAAATCGGCAAAAAAGGCACGAATGAGCGCGCCGGACTCGTCAGCCAGCACCGCCGGGACGACCTCAACCTGATGATTCAATTTAGGATGGCGCAGCACATCCATAATACTGCCGCCCGCCCCGGCTTTGGGGTCAATCGCGCCGTAGACCAGCCGGGGCAGCCGCGCCAGAATCATCGCCCCCGCGCACATGGCGCACGGTTCCAGCGTGCAGTAGAGCGTTACCCCATCTAAGCGCCAGTGGCCGATGACGCGCGCCGCCGCGCGAATGGCAATGATTTCCGCGTGGGCCGTAGGGTCTTGATCGGCTTCCCGGCGGTTGCGCCCGCTGCCGATGATCTCGCCGTTCCGCACCGCCAGCGCGCCAATGGGAATATCACCGTGTTCCAGCGCCAACCGCGCTTCGGCCAACGCCAGCCGCATGTAATCGTCGTCGTTCAATCAATCTCGCTCCAAGTATCGTCCGTATCAATTATACCCCGCGCGCGGTCTTTGCTGCGCCGGATAAAATCGTCAGCAGCATCGGCCTTGCCGAGTGGGTTGGGCGATTTGGGGCGTCGCGGTGCTGCGGGTGGGTTCGTGGCCGGAACTGTCACCGTTCGCGGTTGACGGCGGTTGGCAATTTCCCACAGGCCAGTAACCAGCAGCATACCCGCCGCGCCTAACGCCACGCGCTGCGCGGCCTGATCTACCGGGTCAGCGTAACCGGGAACGGTAAAGTAAGGCACAACTCCGCCCCCGGTTGAAGCGACCACATCTACAAATTCCGCGTCAACTTTGGTGTCCACACGAACGAAGACCCATAGCGGAATATTCATGGCGCGGGCAGCAAAAACATAATCGGTAATCTGGTCAACTTCTCGGCCCGTATAAAGTAAGTCTTGGGAGTTTTTGGATTCAGCAATGAAGTTGGCGCTGACAAAATCAGGGCGACGGTAAGTAGCAACCGATTGGGTATAGGCCAAACAGACGCGGCACTCACCAACTCCTACCCGATAGGATGGACTGTTACAGATACATTGCAGTTGATCTTTGCGCACATTGCGTGGCAGTTTTAAATCCTGCGCCAGCACCCGTTCACCCGATAGCCCAATGTTTGATGAATTTCCCTGACCTGTCGTGACGGGCATCTCACTGGAATAGCGGCGGCCAGTGGGATTGGGCGCGGTAAAGTTCAGCAGCAGCACAACGGCAATAACCAGAGCGATGAATGCCAGCGCCAGCAGCAGACGGCGAATTTTTCTCACCGGTTCCCCCTAAGGATTAACAGAATTTCAAGCTATCCTCAGGGTAACACGGTTTTCTGGATAGAGAACGTTAACTGTCCGGCTAATGGCTTATGCGCTTGGTTGGCGCTCGACATAGGCGGCCAACTGCCGCAATTCCTGCTGAAAAATGCGGCGGGTGATGGGTGGGTTGAACAGGCGTTCCAGCAGGCCCTTTAAGCCGGGACTGGGGCGGGCGTCGCTGGCAATGGTCACGCGGGCTTGCTGTCCAGCGTTCACCGGTTCGACGGTAAAAGTGCTGGTAACACCGGCTTCTGCATCCGCTTCCACCAAAACGCGCCCCGGTTGGGGTTCGCTGACCACTTCGTGGTAAACCTGCTTCACACCCATGACGTTCATACCCACGCGAATGATGGTTCCCGCGCCCTGGCCCCCCTGCTCAACGGCGAGTTCGGTGAAATAGGGCTTGGGCAAAATCGCCGGATGGCCGACGCGATAATCAGCGATTACGGCGTAAACGGCCTCCGGGCGGGCCTTAATAATCGTGGTGGCTTCCGCATGAATCGGGGTCATAACACCTCCGGTTGGCACACTTCGTGAATATCTCGATGATATGCCAACCGAAAAGACTTGACCTCCGGCAAAAGACGGATTTAGGCGGCGGCTCAAAGGCGGATGCAGCAACTAAAACATACTTAACTGCTGCGGCGCATCCGGTTCTGGCTCATCGGGACTTTCAGAAAGGAGCGGCGCGTCCGGCGCGGCTTCTTCCGGCAGTTCTTCGGCGGTGAGCAGTTCATCCTCGCCCAAGAGTTCCGCCTGCGCGACAGCGGCGGCTTCATCCGGCAGGAGATAATCGGTTTCAATCGGCTGGGGAAAAGAATAAAAGGTGGTGGGTGGTGGTTCGGCGGCTGGTGGTTCGGTTTTTTGGCTCTCGGCTTCGGGCGCGGTAGACGGTTGGAGGACATTCATGTCCGGCACAAAATCCGGGCCAACATCATCAACGTGCATGGTGGCCCGCACGCGCAGTTCCGCCAATTCCGACTCGGTGAACCCGGCATCCAGCATCACCAACCGCAGTGAGGGTTCGGTCACCTGATCTTGATTACGAACGACGTGCTGGTAATGCGCTTGCAGGCAGGCGCGCCATTCATCGGCAAAGATATTCTGGCTCATAATGATTTTTCCTGAATGCTTACGGTAAAGGCGAGGCCGCAACCTCGCCTACATCCCCTGATTTTACCGGCAAAACCCGCGCGCGTTCTAGACTTCAAACGAATCTTTAAACTTCGGCACGTCCACCGTCAAACCTAAATTCGCTCGCAGCCCTTCGGCTAACGCATTGGCCGCGCTGGTTTCGCCATGAACAACAAAGGCGCGTTTGGGTTTGGTGGTCATCGCGCCTGCCCAGGCCAGCAGTTCGTCCCGGTCAGCATGGCCGCTGAAGCCGTTCAGCACCTCGACGCGCGCCCGCCGGTGATACATGTCGCCAAAAATGCGCACGTCCGGTTCTTCATCCACCAGCCGCCGCCCCAGTGTATTGGGCGCTTGCCAGCCGACAATCAGCACCGTCGTGTTCGGGTCTTCGATGTTGTTTTTCAGGTGGTGCAGAATGCGTCCGGTTTCGGCCATGCCGCTAGCACTGATGATAATGGCCGGTTCGCGCAGGAAGTTCAACTGTTTGCTTTCTTCTAAGGAGCGCGTGTAAATCAAATTCTTAAAGCCGAAGGGGTCGCCGTTGCGCCCCAACTGCACCATCCACTGCCGCGTTTCCACGTCAAAACATTCAGGATGGGTGCGGAAAACGTCGGTGGTATTGACCGCCAGCGGGCTGTCCACATAAATGGGCAGGCGGGGGATGTCGCCCTTTTCGCTCAACTGGTGCAGCGAGTAGACCAACTGCTGCGTGCGCCCGACAGCAAACGAGGGGATGATAATTTTCCCGCCGCGTTTGTGGGTCTCAACGACGATACGTTCCAACTCCTTTTCCGAGTCTGGATACGGTTCGTGCAGGCGATCCCCATAGGTGCTTTCGATTATCAGCACGTCGGCGCGGTCTACCGTCTGGGGGTCGCGGATGATTGGAATGCCTTTGCGTCCCAGATCGCCGCTAAAAACCAACCGCACATCCCGTTTGGCTTCGCGGTCTTCAATGTCCAGCACCACAATCGAACTGCCGAGCATATGTCCGGCGTCTAATAAAGTGAGATAAATTCCCGGCGCAATTTGCCGCTGCCGTTCGTAACCCTGGGACACAAAGCTGTCGAGGCTTTTAGCCGCGTCTGCCTGGGTATAAATCGGCTCGATGGGTGGCTTGCCATTCCCGTGTTTGCGGTGTTTTTTGTTGATGTATTCCACATCCTTTTCCTGAATGTGGGCGCTGTCCAGCAGCATGACACTGCACAAAGAACGGGTGGCATGGGTGCAAACGATGTCGCCGCGAAAACCTTTTTTCACCAGATTGGGGATATTGCCGGAGTGGTCAATGTGGGCGTGGGACAGCACCATCACGTCCACCGAATGCGGGTCAAAGGGCAGATTGCGGTTGCGTTCGGTGGCCTGGCTGCGGCTGCCTTGATACAAGCCGCAATCCAGCAGCAAGCGCGTACCGTTGACCTCCACCAAATGCTGCGAGCCGGTCACTGTTTCAACCCCGCCGTAGAAGGTTAAGCGCATGGTCTTGATCCTGCTTTCGCTTCAATTGCCCGATAAGAAAAGCAGGATACGAAAAATCGCATCCTACTATCATCATACTGCAATAAATTTTTGGCTCATGTATGGTTTGAGTGAACTCAATTGGTGGTGTAGGGGCGAGGCATTGCCTCGCCCCTACGAAATTCATTCGTTTTGAACAAGCGCCTAATTTTTTATCAGCGCATTAGGCCCGCGGGGCGAACGGTTGGAGCAGCTCAACAATTTCCTGGCCGTATTCGGCGATCCGCCAGGGGCCAAGCCCGTGAATGCCCTGCAAATCATCCACGCTGACCGGGGCGCGATAGGCCAGCGCCCACAACGCATCTTTGGAGATAATCACGTCCGATTCCACGCCGCGCCCTTCGGCCCGTGTCTTACGCCAGCTGCGCAGAACATTAAAACGCTCCGCCACCAGGGCATCAATGCTCGGCTGGGGCGGGGGCTGCGGCAGCAGCGAACGCCGCCCTTTTTCCACCGCCTGCACCAGCGCGCGGCCATAACGCCGCATCTGCGAATCGGTCATGCCGTAAATGCCTTTAAGCTGCACCAGCGAACTGGGTTCAGCCAGCGTCACGGACACCAGTACTCTGTCGGTAAAAACTTTAAACGGCGGGCAGTCGCGTTCTTCGGCGATACTTTCTCGCAGCAGAAACAGTTCGCGCAAAATCGCCATCTGGCGGCGATTCAGATCGGCGGGGATGCCAATGCGCCAGTAACCATCCGGGTCAAAAGGGTGAACCGCTGCCGGAACCTCGGTATATTCTTCAAACGTTTCCTCGGCTTCTTCGAGCGCGTTCAGCCGGACTAACTCAGCGTGCAGTTTGTCGCGCAGCAGCGGCAGATAGTGGGTATCCATTTGCGCGTACAGGAGGCTTTCTTCCGGCAGCGGGCGTTCACCCCAATCATCACGCTGGTGACTCTTGTCCACTTTTTCAATCCCGGCGTACTGGGCCAGTAGCTTATCCAAACCGATGGCTTTATGGCCGCAAATCCGCGCGGCGACCATCGTGTCAAACAGATGGTTGACGGTAAAACCATAATCGCGCTTGAGGCACATCAGGTCATATTCCGCCGCGTGGAAAACTTTCTCAATGCGCGGTTCGGCCAGCAGCGGCCCCAGCAGCCGGATATTGGCAACGCGGAGCGGGTCAACAATGTAATCCGCCGTCCGGGTCGAAATCTGAATCAGACAGACGCGCTCCCGGTAGGCATACAGACTGTTGGATTCAGTATCAATTGCAATCAGCGGTTCGTAACCTAAAACCTCCACCAGGTGGCGAAAGTCACGATCATGGTCAATGTAATGCGCGGGTGTAAAAGGCCAGTCCATAAAGTTGTGCAGTTAAATCCACTTGCGACGTAGGAAGTAAAGTATCATGGTGATCGAAATTATCAGCAGGATACCCATCACAACTATAAAGGCTGCCGGATGTTCGTCAAGTGGCAAATTAACGTTCATGCCATAAATGCCGGTCACAAGTGACAGCGGCAGAATAATCACCGAAATGACGGTTAGAATCCGCATAATTTCGTTCAGCCGGTTGCTCACCAGCGTGTTCGCCGTATCGGCCAGCCCGGCGATAATTTCCGCGTTTTCATCCATGATGTCCCGCGCCAGATGGATATGGTCAACGGTGTCACCAAAATATTCTTCCAGTTCTTCGCGGATGATCGGATGTTCGGTTTTTTCGATTGCTTCCAGGATGGGAACCAGGTGACGGATAATCCGGCGCAGGGCAATGATGTCGCGCCGGACAACGGCAATCTCGCTGATAATCTCGCGGGCATTTTCCGTAAAAATGCCATCCTCGATGTGATGAACATTAGCATCTACTTTATTGAGGATGGGGAAAATGTAATCAATCAGTTGGTCAACGACCATGTAAAAAGCATCGTTGGAACCGCGCGCCATGAGTTTTGTTCGTTCGGCTTCACTCTGGATGCAGCGGTCATACAGTTTTACCAGCGGCGGCAGGTTGCCTTCGTGCGCCGTGACTAAGAAATTGCGCCCGATGATAAAGTCTACTTCGCTAGCGCGGGAAATGCGGTCTGTCCGGTCAAAGACCGGGAACTGCATCACGACAAAGAGATATTCCGGCTGTTCGTCCACTTTGGGGCGTTCGGTCTGGCTAATCAGGTCTTCCTGATTCAGCGGATGCAGGAACGGATACTGCCGGACCAGTTGGTCAACATCCGCCTGGGTCGCGTTCACCAGATCCGTCCAGGTGAACTGGTTGTGGTGCAGTTGATGAAGGGGCATAACGCATCCTGATGACTAGAACCTTCCGAATAAAACAGATCATGCTAAACTTTTTGACAGGCTTCTTCGTTTGTGCTAAATTGTACGAACATTCAGCAAACCTCGCCTGGAATTATGCTGATTTTTATCTCCTTATTTTATGAGTTGTTAGCGTTTTGATACATTCGAGTTACACTAGAAACTGGTTCAGGTTACGTTGAGGAGACATCGTTAAATGGCGACTGCAAGTGTTACGAAGGCCACCGCCTCACCTCCGGCCCAAACCACCCCGGCAGCGGAGGTCGCTTTCCCAAACCGACGCGAATTTCTCTATTATATCTGGGGCGCCTCGATTCTCTTAATTACCGGGCAGGCCGCCGCCGGTTTAATCTGGTTTGCTCTGCCGCGTTTCCGCGAGGGTGAATTCGGGGGGACGTTTACTTACGCGGGCGATCAGATTGCCGAGATGCTGCCGCCACCGGGCGCGGCCCCTGTGTCGATTCCTGCCGGACGGTTTCATCTGGCGAACCCGGAGAGTGAAGGATTTCTGGCATTATATGGCGTCTGTACCCATCTGGGCTGTTTGCCCAAATGGACGCCCACCACCCACCGGTTTGAATGCCCCTGTCACGGTTCCAAGTATGAGTTAAATGGTAAGTATATTGAAGGCCCAGCGCCGCGCAGCCTGGATCGCTTCCGCACCACACTGACTTTTGCCGATGGCACCACCGCCACCACCAACGACGCGGGCGACCCGATCCCGCTCGACGGCAAACAGGTGGTGAGCATCGCGGTGAACACCGGGGCGCGGATCAAACGGTCTGGTCGAGATTAGGTTTGTCGTTACCCAGGAGAAAGTTGTATGTCGGTACTCCCGTTCCCATCGTTTTTAGATGATGTCAAGGAAAAGGGGCTAAAACGCGCCGTCTTCGAGCTGGTAGACGAGTCGGTTGAGCGGCTGACGGCGGGCATGAATGTGGGCGATATTCGGGAAGCGCTGCGCGGTGAAACGCCCAGCCGCAAACCAAACCCCCGCCTGCAACCACACGCCGATGGTTTTTGGCTCCACATGCGCCCCAGTTATTTTCATGCGGATATGACCGGCCTGTATCCCACGTTCCGCCTCGGTTGGTTATCCACCTATTTTGTTTTTTTTGAAACCATCACCGGTATTCTGTTAATGGTTTGGTACACGCCGTCGCCGGAAGTGGCCTATTCCGATATGCTGAATATCATCAGCCGTGTGCCGCTGGGCCAACTGATGCGCGATCTGCACCGGTTGGGGGCCGAGGCGATGGTGCTGATTGTCGCCCTCCATATGACGCGAACGTGGTTTACGGGGTCGTATAAAAGGCCGAGGCAGTTTACCTGGTTTACCGGGGTGCTGCTGCTGGCGATCACCGGGTTCCTCAGTTTTACCGGCTACCTGCTGCCCTGGGATCAGTTGGCGTTATGGGCCGTGACCATCGGCGCGAGTATGATTGAAGCGACCCCGCCCCCGATTGTCGGTGAAAACCTGAACCTGTTAGTACGCGGTGGCCCGGAAATTGGGGCCAACGGTTTGTTACGGTTTTACCTGTTACACGTCCTGGCGCTGCCAGCCTTTTTGTTTATTTTTACCGGTGTGCATTACTACAAGGTCATCATTCACGGTCACAGCCTGCCGCCCAAGTCGGAAAATATTGGCGAAGATACCGCTAAGCGCGTGCCGCTGGATAAGCGGGTGTATTTTATCCCCGATGTCCTCACCAGCGAACTGCTGTGGATTGCGGTTACGACGCTAATTCTGGTGGTGCTGTGCATCTGGTTCTATGATGCGCCGCTGGAACATCATGCTGACCCGCAGGTGACGCCGCTTGGCACGACGGCGCCCTGGTATTTCCTCTGGATTCAAGGTGCGCTCAAACTGGGTGATAAAGTGTTCTGGGGCATCATTTTCCCCGGTCTGGTACTGGGCGGCATGGCCGTCTGGCCGTACCTCGATCTGACGCCCAGCCGCCGGTATGCCCACCGCCGCTTTGCGCTGACCATCTTCCTGTTGCTGATCTCGTTTGTCACGATTCTGAGTTACATGGGGTTGCCAGAGTTTGGCGTTGTCACCGCGCCGGATATTGCCATCATTCATGACCTGACTTATCCGCCCGCACATAACCATGTCGGTAAACTGCTGCCCGTCCCGTATGACCAGATGATGGTGGGCATGTATACCACCCGTGAATTTGCGGCGGAGGCGGACGAAGCGGCCAACGCTGTGAGCGCGTTCAACCAGGAAATCGAACAAACGCAAGCGCCAGCCATTGACAACAGCGGCAGGCTGCAAAGTCTGGAACAAAACCTGCTGGACGAACTTCAACAGCAAGATTATCTGCCGGTTGCCAGTCTGAACTTCACCCCGGTCCCGGCCAATGCGCCGGAACTACGTCAGGTCATGGAAGAGATCAAAACCATGATCGCCCAACATCCCGCCGAATTGTATAACGCCTGGGGCGGTTTGATTATCACCCAGAATCAGGCCAATCTCAAGCGGGTG
>DATALK010000496.1:0-15801 GCA_036261085.1 Phototrophicaceae bacterium
TTCATGAAAAAAAGCGGCGGTCAGAGCCGGAGCGCTACCGGTCAAGCCGCCTCGAATCTGGACTTGTATCAGGTCAACTGTACCTATTACGATGCTCTGGGCCGGAATGATCGTGATTATCTGATCGCCCGCGCCATTCAATTTTTTGCGCCCGGTATACCCCAGGTCTATTATGTGGGGCTGCTGGCGGGCACGAATGATATGGAATTATTGCAACAAACCTCGGTGGGAAGAGACATCAACCGTCACTACTACACCTGGGACGAAACCCAAGCGGCCCTCGCTCAACCCATTGTTCAAAACCTGCTCAAGCTCATCCGCTTCCGCAACGAACACCCCGCCTTTCAGGGAACCTTCTCGTTGATGACGGGTGCTGACTCGCTGCTCATTATCAACTGGCATCAGGCTGAAACCTGGGCGCGGCTCCAGGTTGATTTCTCAACTTCCACGATGGCGATTTGTTACCTGGAAGATGGTGTCGAGAAACACCTTGACTTTACGACCTAAGTTCGCCGCCAACCGGGATTAAATTCGACCTCAAGCACATTAGACGTGCAAACGATAGCGATGATTTTGGAATAGCGACTGAAATTGTAGTTTTGCCCGATAGGTGAATCCAGCAGTTCAGCTTTTACAGCCGAACCTCTCGTTAGATGGCCGCGCCAGGCCATAAACCGGGTCACGAATCCCGATAAATGATTTCAATCCATTGATCGGTGGTCAGGGTCAACCGAAATTCCAGAATGGAACGATTGAGATTATAGGTCGCCAGAGCTTCAGGCGTTGCATTTACCAGGGTGGCATTGGGCGGTAAACTCACCTGAACATTTACAATTTCCGCGATAATCCCCGGTTGTTTTTGCAGCAACAGACGATACTGATGGTAGGGGCCAAAGTGTTCGACTAAGGCCGGTGTCTCGTACAGGAATTGAAACCGATCACCACCATCATAGGGAATTTCTACCTGCCGGACAAAGATGGTATGAGAATCAGCTTCGACAGCTTGAATTTCATCCATTTCATTAGTTGTCAGGCCACTGGCCGCCGGAACAAAAACCTGGAGGAGATTGTTGTAATCTAAGGGGCCATGATGTTCAGCGTCAACCGCCGGATCATTCTCCGCCAACGTCCGGGGATAATCATAAGCAACGGTTGCCCGGGATTGCAGACGCCCATCCGGCTCAATCTCCACATCATAAGTGAGCTGACGAATAATGGAGCGGTTTGATTTGTTACCGAGGTTGGCATCGGCGGCCATCAGATAATCATGGTCAGCTTCCGCCGCCTGTATTCCCGCCCAGCCCAGGCGTTGGACCGCCTGATTAAGCACGGCATCCTCAAAGTACAAGAGCAGGTGTTTTTCCTGAAGGGCCTGAATAGTCGCACCAAGCAGTTCCGTACTTTTCGCCTGATCGCGGCTCAGGGTTTGCCAATCGCTAAAAATCTGGCGATACAGGGCGGCCACAAACTGCTTGTGTGCCTGGGGTTCTTGACCAGCGGCCCGGATGTCGTAGACGACCTGCCGGAAATTAGCTTTTGTCACTTTGACATCATATTCCGGCACGACAACTTCACCGATCACATTGAGAATGTATTCAAACCCAACAATATCCAGGCCGATCACACCCGTGACCGGCGACTCCGGATTATTGCCGGCATTGTAGTACCAGCTTGCCATAGCGGCAGTCTTGGAAAAATCAGCATACCAACTACCATCCCAGGCGGCATACACCGGTTCACCATACTGAATCCACCACTCCGGCACCGGGTAAGGGCTTTCGATCTTTGGCGGATTGGGACTTTGGGCGGTTGTCGCCCGGTAGTTGTAGTCGGTAATGCGACCATTCCGCACCGTCATCCAGCCGTAGGTGCTGATGTAGCCCCCGGATGGCCGCAGCTCATCACTGTTCTGGGACAAAATTAGATAGGATTGGGGATCGTTTAAGCCTAAAGCCAGGGAAAGTGTATCGGGAGCAGTCAGCAGTAAGTCATTAATGGTTTTAAACTGCTGGTGATAACTCTGTAAGGTGAGGGTCTGAAGGAGAAAAGCGGGCGAGACTTCAGCAAAATCAACCTGGGCCAACTGCATTCCAGCTTTTTCCAGGTGATCGTTGGCGCTGAGAAAGCGCGAACGGCCAATGTCCAGCAACTCAATAATACGTTCACCCGAAGAAATCTGCGCAATGACTCGTTCTGAATCGTCGCCGGAAACCATAAAAAACAAAGTGGGTTCCAAACCCGTCAGCACATCATCCGCCGCTAAGGCTAGTTCCTCAGCGATAGATAACGAGAGGAAGGTTGCATTTAAATCGGGGTTCAGGAAGGCAAAGGGCCGCAGGAACACCGTTTGCCATCTGGCTCGATTAAGGTTCAGCAGCAGATCATTGATACTGGACTGGAGCCGCTGAAAGTCCGTCAGGGTCAATTCAGTTCCAGGCCGGTTTGCCACCATTTCAATGACCCGATTCAGGTTGGAAACAGACGTGTTCACCCGGTTAGCAGCATCGGTTGTCAGCACCAGCGCGCCCACCACCACCACCACCAGAATGCTCACCAGCGTCACCAGCAGAATGCGCCAGTTCACCAGCCGTTTCAGCCGTTTGCGCAGCCGTTTCCACCGGGATCGTGACCGACGACGATGGGGTTTCTCAACCAGCGGCGGTAGCTTCGAGGTATCAGTCGCTATGTCAGTCAGGTCAGGTTGATTCATGATGCTTGTTGGGACAGGCTCACTACCGAATAATCCATTTGTTCATCACAATCGAGATTAATGAGATCGAGCAAATAGCACAAAACCTGCTTGGCGTCAGGCGGGGTTTGTGTCATTAACACATCAAGCTGCGAGAAAAACACTTCTGGCGAATACCGGTCTTCTCCGCTGCGGGCTTTGACAATCTGCGGATGAACCGTCTCAACCACCGTTTCGGTCTGTTCATACAATTCTTCGTGCAGTTTTTCGCCCGGACGAATACCGGTGAAGTGGATCGCAATATCAAGGCCCGGACGTAACCCTCGAAAGCGAATCATGCGTTCTGCCAAATCAACAATCCGCACCACTTCCCCCATCTTTAACACAAAGGTATCGCCTCCTTCGGTGAGACAGGCGGCATGAATAATCAGATTGACAGCTTCGGGGATACTCATGAAATAGCGGGTCATATCAGGATGGGTGATCGTCACCGGCCCCCCATTCTCGATCTGCTGGTTGAACAGCGGCACCACACTGCCCCGGCTGCCTAACACATTGCCAAAACGCACTGAGGTAAACAGCGGCGCTTTCTCGCAAGACAGGGACAAGGCCCGGAGCAGGAGTTCACAAACGCGCTTGCTGGCCCCCATCACACTGGTGGGATAAATAGCTTTATCGGTAGATACCAACACAAACCGCTCAACGTTGTACTCACAAGCCAGTTCCGCCAGATTCCGAGTGCCACCAATATTAACGCGGCAGGCTTCGGCGGGATAGTCTTCCAGCATCGGGACATGTTTAAAAGCCGCCGCGTGGAAAATGACCTGCGGCTGATGTATCGTAAAAACTTCTGCCAGGGCGCGGCGATTCGTAATATCGGCCAGGACGGCGATGAACCGCACGTCGGGGTGTTTCGCTTTTAACTCCATCACCAGATCATAAAGACCACTCTCGTTGTTGTCCAGCAGCAGCAGGGTGGTTGGTTCGTAAGAGCTGATCTGGCGACTGAGTTCCGAACCAATGGAACCCGCCGCGCCCGTCACCATAATCGTCTTGTGCATCACCGACGTTAAGTTCACGGCCTCGTGACGACTTGACGCGCTGCGACCAATCAAATCCTCCAACTGCACATCCCGCAGCAGCACCTTGCCATTTCGGGCGTTCATCAACGCCAGGACATCGGGGACGACCTTGATGCGGGCGCGCGTCTGTTCACAATAATTAAAAATCTCTCGAAAATCCGCGTTGGAAATATTGTGAATAGCGACCACGATCAATTCAATTTTCTGTTCTTCAGCAACGCGCGGAATATCCTTCCGGCTGCCAAAAACCTTGCAGCCTTCCACATACATGTTGTATTTGCTGGGGTCATCATCAACAAAACCCATCACCTGATAGTTGTGGGCGGGCAGCCGATGTTTTAACCGCAGCGCCAGGGTTTGACCGGCTTCGCCCGCGCCAACGATCAGCACGCGGGTGGTGGTGGCGATGGGAAATTCATGATACCAGATCGCCCGCCAGCGCCAGGACGCCCCACTGAGTAAGCGGGAACGATACCGAATGGTGATAAAACCGCACAGTGCCAGCAGGTTGCTGACCACAACCACACTCAGGGGCAGCGGACGCGGCACCAGCACCACATTTACGGCCAGGGTGATCACCGTTATCACAGCAGTGGCTTTTGCCAGTCGGGTAATGCCGTGTCCACTCGTCCGGCTCCACAGGCAGTGGTAAACCCCCAAGCTGTACAGAACCCCCGGCGTCAACAGCGCGATCAAAACAATCAGGGTCAGACTGCTCAGATTATCTAACGGAAAGACTAATAGACGCACTGTAAAGGTTACAAAGTAGGCCACTAAGCTAATGAGCGCATCCAGAATCACAAAAGTAACAAATTCCTTACCATTTAATGGCAAAGACATTTGAGAGAGGGGGGGAGAGGCTAGACATTTGGAAGGCTCCCTACTAAGGAATTGACGGTCAAGACAGGCTCGGCATGGATGAAATCGGGTTAATCCCGCAGCGATGTGACATCAGGCGAAGGCGATGACTTGGCAGCGCTATTAACTAAACAGATTTGTTGGTTTCAGATTCACACAAATTTCAACATTAGCATAGTTGGATTTCGGTTAGTCGGCAAAGTTACTTTTGTCCGGGTTCGACGGTCCGCCGCGATTGTCCATTGACACTGTTTTGGGGCTGGGTACCGGTAGGGTCGGAACCATAGTTATAATACCCGTAGCCATACCCATAGTAGTTTTCGTCCCGCTGATTGACGCCATTGAGGATGACACCCTGGATTCCGTGTCCAATCTGCTGGAACTGATCTCTGACCCGTGACGCTGCCGCCCGGCGGGTACGCCCGGCTTCAACGACCAGAATCACCGCCGCTTCGACGGACGCCGCCAGCACCAAACTATCGGAAAGCATCAAACTGGGGGGCGTATCGAGGAGAATAACGTCAATGTCTTTTGAATCTTTGAGGCCCTTGATCCAGATTGGCATCATCCCCGACCCCAGCAGTTCTGCCGGGTTTTGCGGAACAATCCCGCTGGTAATGACTCGCAGGTTTTCAACAAAAGTGTTTTTGACACAGTAGGCGAGATAGTCTTCCGCGGTATTATCGGCAGAGGGATTTTTGGAAACGTGGAGCATACGGGTTAAACCGGTATGATTGCTCAACCCGAAAATCTCGTGAATCCGAGGCCGCCGCAGGTCACAGTCAATCAATAAAACCCGCATTCCCGCCAGGGCCATGGAAATGGCAAGGTTCGCCGTTGTTAAACTTTTCCCCTCCTGCGGGCCAGGGCTGGTCACGAGATAAACTTTATTCTTTTCATGATCCCCACCAAACATCAAATTCGCGCGCACGGCCCGATACCCTTCCGATAAGGGGGAAATCAGAAGATCGAGGTTGGAAATCAGCCGTTCCTGATACCCGCCCTTGACCTTATCGAGCCGAATCACGGCGCCTAAAACCGGAAGTCCTAACGCCTGGGCCACCTCTTCGGTGGTGCGCATGGTATCATCCAGATATTCAAGCAGTAGCACCACACCGGCGGCCAGCGCCGCCCCAACAATAGCTCCCAGTAAAGTAGAGGTGAGGACGCCACTGCCGCTGGCAATGGTTGGCACCCGCGCCGTCTCAACAATGTCAATCGAGTTGGTGCGTTGTTGTAAGTTAACAAGCGTATTGGTAAATTCGGCAATGGTGGCGGCAGCCTGGTTGGATTGGTCAATCAGCGCATTTCGCTGCGCGGTCAGCCGGTCAATTTCGGCAGCATCAGCGGCCGCTTTAAGCTGCGTTTCGACGAGCTGCAACTGCGTCCCGGTTTCCGTCAGTTGTTGGTCAAGGCGTTCGATCTGAGCGTTTGCCAGTTCAATTTGTTTTTGCTGCTCCGGGGTGAGATTGGTTGGGCTGTTAAGAATCAGTTGACGGGCCAATTCGTTGGCAATATCGGCAGCCAGAACGGGGTCCATATAGGTGACTTCCAACACCAGCAGCGATGTACCCGACAGGATGCGAACCGCAATCAACTTCTGTAACTCATCCGCCGTCAGTGAAAGATCCAGCGCATTAACGGTTCCCTGTAAGACAGTATAGGTCGTCACCAATTCAGCATAGGTTTGCGCCAGTTCCAGCCCGGTACGAATTTCGGCTGAATCGGGGTTCGGGGCTTGAATAAAACTGCCAATGGCAATGGTGGTGGTCGCTTGATAGACCGATGGTTGGCTGCTGCGGACAATAAAGCTAATCCCCCCCCGCGACAAAAGCCGCGATCAGGATCAGCCACCACCACTTACGAAACAGCCGAATATACTCGATTAATTCCATATCTGATGCAAATTCCTAACTATAATCCACCGATTAATTGGCACAACCAGGGGGGCAATAAACCCCTCCCACACAGGATGCGGAGGATTTCAAGCAAGCGGGGATCGCTAATGACGATTTTGCAAATGGGCTTACCGACCCCCGAGGGACAAACCAGGCGCGGCAGCGTAAAGCGGTAATTGATGACATTGGCGGGAATTTCCTGAAGGACGGCCATGATCGCTAACTCGTCCCGATTAAATGGACGCGGTGTGCCCCAGGTACACCCAGGAATCACTTCCCGATCATTTTCTTCATCATCAATTCCCAGGTTGCGCGGTTCCGACAAACAAATATAAGTCTCAAAACCGGCGGGAATAATCAGTGGACTGGCGGTATCCGGGTTGAGCGTGGCGATGCCTGACAGGACGGCCACTTCCATAATATCGCCGGGCGGAACCAACCGCAGGGTAATTACGGAACTGATACGGATTTTGGCGCCATTGACGATAAAATCCGTCTCGATATCTTTGGGCCCCTGCACAAACAACAGCGGGCGGGGAATGGTGGTCTTGCAGGCCGGAGTAGTAAAAGCATTACGCAGATAAAATTTCTGCATGGGGGTAAAACTATCCGGGCCGATGACGGGCAGGGTACTGGTATCGGGTTGGGTTTCAAGACTTTCAATGGCGACCCAGGCCGTTGCGCGGAGACTGTACTCGCGCTCATGCTCAAAATAGACCCGCAGCCATTTTCCATCCGGGCTGATGCCGTCCGCCTCCAGGGTTGTGCCCGCGGCCACCTCACCAACAGTCTCATTGCTGGTCTCCGGTTCCAGGATTAATTTGGTGGCGGCGGCGACTTTAACCGGCAGGGCGGCTTCTGGCAGGAGCAAAGCCTCTGAAGGTTCGACTCCGTTTTCAACTTCTACATCACCCAACGGTATGAGGACTAAATCGCGCCCTGGCAGCGCCACCGGCAGATTGGCCTCAACACTGGTGGGCGCAATGCCCCACAAACTCTCCTTAAGATTAAGCGCGACAGCGTCAATGACGGCAACATCCGTGATTGCAATCTGGTCAGACGGTTCACTGAGCGGCTGAAGGGTATTATCAGCCGCATCATCCAAAATGGAGGTAATTTGATTGAAGCCGTAACAGGCACTCCGGCGGTCTAAATCAGCACAATTATTACCAACCTGTAATAAGGCGTTCAAAACAAGGGAACGACAGGCCGCCGTTTCATCTGCCTGTTGAGCCTGCCCTGGCTGAATACCGACGGCCATAAGTATAAAAACAACCATTGCCATTAGCGTGCGCGTAAATAAGTTCATAGAATGTCCCACCTTGCAGAAATAACATTAACATTATACATCAACAAGGCGAGGCAAACTATTAAGGTTTATTTTTAACGGCTTAAGTTTAAAATTTACAGATTAGATTTAAACCATTAATATATTAATTTGACAATTACCTACCGAGCGACAGCGTATCATTTGGTGTTAGGCTTGAATATGATTTTGACACCATAAATTGGGGTTGTGATGTTACTGCGCATCATCATTGTCGCCGATTTTTGTTTGCACATAACTTGTCATCGCCTGACAGATAGCTTCCAACGGTTTTCTCAAGTCACCCGGCGGCGATCCGAGACGGCGCAGGTGGCGCGGTCTCGATAGGCGCTTCGGACGCACTGCCCTCACCAACCACCGCTGCCCGGCGGTTTCGCAGAACTTCAATAATCTGGTCGTGTGTGCGTAGCACGAAAATCAGAAAAGGATCGCGGTCAAATTGTTTGCCGAGCAGGTAATACACCGCGGCGATGCGCTTGCCGGGATTGCTATAATCAGGACAGGAACAGTTGGTCACAATATCCTGCGTTGTCGTTGGGAAGAGCGATACATGCGCTGTATCAAAGGCGGTTTCGATCTCTTGGAGCATCGTGCCATCCAACAACTGCGCGGCAAAAATCGCCTGCTGGCTGATGGTATCCAACACCCGCTCCTATTCCGAATCTGGAAGCGGGCGGACCTTGATTTCGACATCGTAGGGTTTGGGGCTTGATCCTTGAACCTGGGCCATGACCAAACTGGGGAGGATGTCAAGGTTCAGTACCTGCCCGGAACGAGCATAACTGCGCCCGCGTTGCAAACGACTGCCGATGCCATAATTATCCAGTACCGCCAGCCAATGTTTCGCCCACCAACACGGTAACAGGACACGAAAACCGCTGGCTTGTAACAACGGGGCGGCTTCCTGCAAAAAAGTGTACGCTTGCCCGGTGTCAAAGATACTGCTGGCGGGTGCGACACTGTGCAGGCTATTCAGAATGGGCGTGAACAGCCGCCCAGCAAATGCAAGCCCGTGCAACAGGCGTTCCTGGGGCTGGTCGAATCGCTGTTGAAGATAACGATCACCGTGTCCGCTCCAGATTTGGCTGGCGCTGACGATCAGGCTGGGGTCATCCGTGGCTTGCAGCAAATAATCTAACTGCCAGCCTGGACAGTCTTCACCTTCAGGCGCATCCAGCCGAAAGGTGATGTGAAACGCGCTGTTGCCAGCGGCATCACTTTGCCCCGCCCAGGACTGCCAAGCTTTGAACACGGACTCGCACTCACTCGTCGGCAGCCTGAGTATGGGATCGGCGGTGGTCAGCGCTGACCACCAGGCGGCGTCAGCACCGCGGGTTGAAGGTGGCGGAAGGTGCGCAGCGGCTTCGCGTATGGTTGAATCAACGACCTCGCCAATAAAGGTTGCCAACAACGGATATGGCACGGGCGCAGTATCAGGTGTTTCTGCCAGGGCGCCACAGAGAGGCGGCATTTGTGCGGCCAATTCAGTCAGGCGTTCCGGTTGCTCTGGGAGAGCCTGCCAGAAGGCGCGGTAACGGAAGCCATTGTTTTCCAGCGCCGGTAGCACCTGCTGTCGGCTGACCAGCGCCGCCGCCCGCCAGAAGTGCAGGCTGCGCCCGGTGTCTTTTTGTTGTGCCAGCGTGAGCAGCAAACCAACCGTGTCGGGGATGGTGAGAACAACCCCTTTGACTTGCCACAGCTGGACAGCGGAGAATAGGATCGTATCATCGACAAAAACACCCGCAGCCCGCAGCTCCAGCGATGTCTAGGGCTGGCACTCACTACTGGGCATCCAGAGGGAAAGGCCTCGATCTTCGACTGCGCCTGGGGAACAAGAGCGTTAACCCAGTCTTTGAACTGGTTAGCCGAGACAACGAAAGGATATGGTGACGTTGTAGGGCGGCGTCCGTTTTTGTGGACAGAAAAATGATCCCCTTCACCCCACAACCTGAAAGATTGAGACTCAATATGAAATGTGCCGTGAAGAATATACATTGCGTTTGATTAAAACTTTACAACTTATAGTATAACGCCGAATGAGACCGCCATCCGTATCCTGTTAGCTGTCGGATTGCAGCTTTTAGAGGAAGATTATCAGAAAAAAGTCTACGAGGTGGCACTGATTTGTGAATCGCGTACCAACACATTGTGCGCACCGCCTTCAACAATGCTGACCGATGATACCAGCGTCAGCCGCGCATTTTGCTGAAGGTGTGGAATAGCCAGGCTCCCGCAGTTACACATCGCGGCCTTGATTTTGCTCAAAGTGGTGGCGAGATTATCCCGCAGACTGCCCGCATAGGGGACATAGGCGTCCACCCCTTCCTCGAACGAAAGTTTAGCTTCACCGCCTGAATCGTAGCGCTGCCAGTTCCGCGCGCGGGCGCTGCCTTCGCCCCAGTATTCTTTCATATGTGTGCCATTGATGACCACCTTATTGGAAGGGCTTTCGTCAAAGCGCGCAAAATACCGGCCCAACATGCAGAAATCGCTGCCCATCGCCAGCGCCAGGGTGAGGTGATAGTCGTGGACAATACCACCGTCGGAGCAAATCGGCACATAAACACCGGTTTTCTCGAAGTATTCATCACGGGCTTTTGCCACCTCGATCACAGCAGTGGCTTGACCGCGACCAATGCCTTTGGTTTCACGGGTAATACAAATTGCGCCACCACCGATGCCCACCTTAATGAAATCCGCGCCTGCCTCCGCGAGGAAGCGGAAGCCATCCCCATCCACGATGTTTCCTGCGCCAATCTTTACTTTGTCACCGTAGCGCTCACGGACAAACGCCAGTGTGCGTTTTTGCCATTCCGAGAAACCTTCTGACGAATCAATACACAACACATCAACACCCGCCTCAACCAGGGCCGGAATGCGCTGCTCATAATCCCGTGTATTGACACCAGCCCCCACAATATAACGCTTCGAACTGTCAAGCAGTTCGTTGACGTTTTCCTTATGCGCGTCATAGTCCTTGCGGAACACAAATGCCACCAACCGTTGATAATCATCAATGATGGGCAGAACGTTGATTTTATGTTCCCAGATGATGTCATTAGCCTCGCCCAGGCTGATGCCATCTTTGGCATAGATGATTCGATCCAGCGGAACCATAAATTCAGATACTTTCGTGTCTTTGTCCATACGGCTGACGCGATAATCACGACTGGCGATGATGCCAATCAACCGGCCCGTTGAGGTGCCATCCTCAGTCACAGCAACGGTTGAGTGTCCGGTCTTCTTTTTAAGGCGGAGGATGTCTTCCAAGGTGTGATTCGCATGAACCGCCGAGTCGGTAACGACAAAACCCGCCTTATAGCTCTTCACCCGCCGCACCATCTCGGCCTGCTCCTCAATGGACTGCGAACAATAAATAAAAGCGAGACCACCCTCACGCGCCAGGGCTATCGCCATTGTGTCATTAGAAACCGCCTGCATGATGGCGGATACCAGCGGGATGTTCAAAGACAGCGCGGGGGTTTCACCCCTTTTGAATTTGACCAGCGGCGTCTTCAAGGAGACATTGGCCGGGACACATTCCGCTGATGAATATCCGGGAACCAACAGATATTCACTGAAAGTACGAGACGGTTGATCGTAGTAAAATGCCATTTTGCTGCTCACCTTTGTTGACCTGCTCAGGATAATGTAGGAATAATGACGGCATACAGGCCCAAATAGAACCTATACTAACCTCTCATGTCTAACACAAATCCAGTTAAAACAAAATTCCCAAAAGCCTTAAGCTGGGTTATCTCTACCATGATTCGCATTCGTTTTAATTTCTCGACCCAAACCGAATGAAAATCTGGAAAGGCTGACGAACGCCACCAATGGTGTCCCTACAAAAACAGGCTTGAGTGTGGGGCTATCCGCGTTTTAATTTCCAGAATTTCAGACCGGATTAGGATCTATGGGGATTAATCCGCCGCGCGCAGCACCAACAAGTCGGCCACAAGATCATGAGCCGGTTGGTTCCAGGGCAGCCCGAAAACCGGCAGATCGGGGCGTCCCAACATCCGGCAAAAGGTACAAACAGGCACGGACGCCCGCCACCGCCAGTCGAAAGGGTCAATCCCGCAAAATATCCAGGGCATTGACCCAGGCCTGATAATGCGCCAATTCCAGCGGGCCAAGTTCGTCCATAATCAGTACGGCATCCAGAGATGGATAATTCCATTCATATTGTAGTTGTCACCCGCTAACGCGCGTAGATTCACTGGACAGTTGATTTAGATTGTTTCATATGGATGTGAAAGCTGTGGATAGGAGAAGAACAAGCAGCAGGTGAGGCTGATAATCCTCACCCACTGCCTTAACTTTCGAGGCGATTTCCTAGCGCGGCATCACACAGATGGTGGTTTTATCAGCGACAGCGGCGGGACATTGGCGCTGTTCGTCATCCGCGGCGCTGTCAATCTGAAAATCGGCGAGCCAAAAGGCCACCGTCGAAGTCAGATCAAGCTGCGCAATCACATCGCAGGGTTCGGGCGGCGCGGCGTTGGGATTGTCACTGGTCAGCAGCAAACACTGGTGCGGCGCCAGCTGGGTCAGATCGGCTGCTGTCGCGGGATTTCCGAAAAGAGAGGGATCACCGAGCCGAACACTGGCTCCGGGAACCGCGATTTGCGGATTGTAATTCAACAGGGTGGTTTCATCGGTTGGCATCCATTTATCCGCTGAGGGGTTAATCAGGGCAAACGCCTGAGTGGTGTAGGCAAAATACACGTAGGGGGTGACTTCGCCGCTGGTTCCGCTGCCAGCAATATAGGCTTCGCAGCGTAAGGGCTGATCCTGGGAGCCAACCGGCGCGGCGTCACAGACCACCCGTTCCAGCCCATTATCCATAATCTGGAAACGAACCACCCCATTGGCCGCTGTCCAGAAGTGTTCCTGGGAGTTGGTGGTTGTCAGCCAGTGAGTGGAATTGCAGCCGGTAAATTCTTTGGGGCCATTGCGATTCACCGACCAGAGTTGCCCACAATCGCCGACCTCCAGAGTTCCTGCCCAGCGCGCCGCCAGAAAAGCAGCGGCAGGGCCGCCTACCGTGTTAAACGACACGCCAGCAAGATTGATCGTTTCGGCGGACAGGTTGACAGCGGTCAAATCATTATCGTCGTACACCACCGCCAAATTGGCCGAACGCAGCACGGTCACATCAACGGTTGTTCCAGGAGCGGCGGCGGTCCCAGCCGCCACTGATTGCAGACTGATTGTATCCGGCGATAGCCCGGAGGCCAGATTCCAACCCGTTGTGTTCTGATTGCCCAATCGCAACCCGACTCGATTCAGTTCAGCCGCCGCCTGGGGAACCTTCAAGCCCGTGACATCCGGGACAGTTACCGTTTCCTGCGCTAGTATCGGCCCGGTTAAAGCGAGACAGACCAGCAGGAGAATAAGTGTGCAAAAGATTTTCATACCCGTCCTTTCATGATGCCGCGCTCAGGACATCCGCTAATTTCGAAGCCGGGGAAGAACGAAAAACAAGGGGCGTGCAGATGATGACTACTGCCGCCGCTAAAATGGGCAGAATCCACAAAGCCGCCCGACCAGCCACCAGGAAAAACAGCGTCCCGCTGACAAGCCCCACGATAAAGCCGTTGTTCTCTTTAAAAAACAACGCGCGGGCAGCATAGTAGTCCCCCAACCGGACAAAAAACACGCCAGGGTACAACCCCGTCAACCCAATCAAGGCCGCATAGACCGGCCATAACTGGGTATTAAAAGGCGCTAACCCCAGCAGGATTACACAGCCGAAATAGGATAGCAGAGCCAGCAGCACAAAACCGTTGAGCGGCAGTCGCGCCAGTCGGGCCAGCCGAATGCCAATCACGCTCCCTGACAGCCAGCAGACCGTTACCATCAAAAAAGTTCGGAAGCTGGACGACAGGGTGAAGGTTAACTGGAAGAACAACCCGGTTTGCAGCAGCCCCAGCAGGAGACCAACCAGCGACGGATAAAACCAACGGAAAAGTTTCATCGGGACTATTCCTCTCCCCAGTGCAGCCGCTCGTTAATCCATTCCAGGCTGGTCTGCAACACCAAATCCATGGAATCCAGGGTGATCGGCGCGGCCTCACCCACAACCGCGCGCACGGCAGCGGTATCAAAGGTCGAAAACTGGACTTCTTCGTTGCGCCGTAAAGCAGCTTCCAATGTTTCGCGCGTAAAGGGCAAATCATCGGCGGCAATGATAAAACTCCAACCGACAGACGCCGGAGTAATCACCATCACTTCATCAAAAACTGCCAGGGCCGAAGCCGCGACCCGCCGGGAGATAGTGTCACCGGGAACAAAGGTACTGGTCATATTGCCGACAAAAATACCGCGCGGGGTCAGATGATCGTGGATAGCCTGGTAAAACGGCACCGAGTACAAAGTCGCGGGCTGGATGCTCAGGGCTGCCGGAGTGTCCGCCACAATCAGATCATAACGAGCCGCCGTGTTGGCAAGAAAGTGTTTGGCATCATCCACCACCACCGTGCGATTGGTTAGGCGATCCATCTGATTATATTGATAGAAAAACCGCTGGCCGACATCCGCCACCATCGCATCCAGTTCGACAGTGGTTACATGCCCGCCATGCGCCGCAATCAATTGTTCGGTCTGCATGACACCCGCCCCGATGACCAGCGCCTGTTCCGGCTGAACCAGTTCGGCGGGAACCTCACCCACAATCACATTCAGGCGAATGCCGTAAGCACCGTTAAAATGGTCTAAGCCATCCAGATAAAGCGCGCGCCCCCCTTCCGGCAGTTGCAGTACATCCACTTTCTGGTAGGAGCTATAGCCGGAGAACAGGACGGTAGTGCCTTCGGGAAAGCCGCGCAGTGCCGTATACCACAGGGTATTGCTCCACTGGTTCATCGTCGGAAAAATCGCCAACCACAGGCCGCCCACTAAGCCTAACAAAATCACGAACCAGCGGCGGAGGCCCAGGCTGGCGAGGATGAGTAACAGCCCTAACGTATAAATCAGGTAAACCGTTGGCAGTCCCAGATCGGCCAGAAAAACCAGCACGCCAACGCCGCCGATTGATCCTAACAACTCAGTCAGGTAAAGCGGGCCGAGGCCCGCTTTACCGTTATCCGCAAAATGCGGCAGGAAAACACTGTAAAACAGCGAAACGATGAACGGGGTGACGAGCGGCAGCACCAGGAACGCCAGCCCATAAAGGTTGTTGGCTCCCAACCAGGCCACCAATACCCGAAAAGTGACCGGCAGCGTTAAATGGAGAACCAGAGTGATAATCCCCAAAATCGGCAACCAGTGCCGCCGGATGCGCCCCGCCAGCAGATAACCGAGCGACACCCCAACAAAATAAGAGACAGATGTCAGCAGGATAACTAATTCAGTCCCTAACAGCAGCGTCGTGACCTCACGGGTCATCACCCACTGGATGAGCATGAGGTTGGCCCCACTGAAAAACACCACCAGGAAGGGCGCCCAGGTTTTCCAGGCGACCACCGGTAAAGTTAACGGCGGCAGCTTAGCACGCGAGATGGACACAGCGTCACGCTCGGCCATTAACCACCCATCCCCATCGCATCACCCATGCCCATCCCCATCCCCATTGCATCACCCATACCCATCCCATCACAGTGCCAATGGGCCATACCCATGCCACCATCGTGATACCAGCAATAGGGGTTGTTATTAATCACCACGTTGTTAATGACGGTCACGTTCACGACGACCAAGACAATCACCGTCCCATTATTCACAAAGTTCCCCTGGACATTCAAAAAATTGCCAACCTGGAGGGTCGCCAACCGGGGATCGTCCGGCGCAAATTGAACCGGGATGCCGTTGACCGTGACAACATTGCCGTTGATCGCTTGTATTGGGCCATCGAGACCAACCGTCGCGCCGGTAGCCACATTCGTAACCGTCGCGAGATTGCTGACAACCGTGGCAACAATCACGCCGGAATTGTTAAAGGCC
>DATALK010000509.1:0-4076 GCA_036261085.1 Phototrophicaceae bacterium
CATCGGGTTGGCGCACATCACAACCGATAAAATGCGCTGTTCCACCCGGTTTTTGAATCTCCTCAACCGTTTCCCGACCTTTGGCCGCATTCCGCGCGGCAATCACGACCCGCGCCCCTTCTGCTGCGAACAATCTCGCCACCGTCCGTCCAATACCGGAGTTCCCGCCGGTAATCAAAGCCACTCGATAATCGAGTTTGCCCATCTCCTCATCTCCTTTTTGCCTATTTCACACCTTATCATCCGGTCAATTGCCACCCAATAAGCTATCGCCTAGTCCAAAGCGCTTGCATCTGCTAAAATGCGCCCACTTCCGTACACCTGTCGGGATGTACCCCGACCTAATCTGTTTATATAGGACGCACCACCGTGAAGTTATTGACCAAAGCCCATGCGGCGCTGGTGGAGCAAGCCATTCGCTCCGCGCAGGCTGCCGGAGAACTGCCCGCTTTTGACATCCCTGCCATTGAAATTCGCCCGCCGAAACGCAGCGACCAGGGCGATTATGCCGCTGCCGTCGCGCTGCAACTGGCAAAACCTGCCGGGATGAATCCCTTTGATCTGGCAGCCGTGATTGCCAAACACCTGCCGCCCGCCGAGTTTATCAGCGGGGTAGAGGTCGTCAAACCCGGTTTTATCAACTTCAGCCTGGATGTATCATGGCTGCGGACTCAGGTAGAAACGATTATCGCTGAAGGCGAAAAACTGTTCCAGCTTGATCTGGGCGCGGGCAAACGCGCGCAGGTCGAGTTTGTCAGCGCCAACCCTACCGGGCCGCTGCATGTGGGCCGCAGCCGGGGCGCGATGGTCGGCGACACGATGGCGCGGCTGCTGGAAGCCGCCGGTTACGAGGTCGAACGTGAGTATTACTTCAACAACGCCGGTAAGCAGATGCACGACCTGGGGAACAGTCTGCGTATCCGTTATCTGGAAGCGCTCGGCCAACCGGTAGAAATTCCTGAAACCGACTTCTACCAGGGTGAATACCTCAAAGACTTCGCCCATGATCTGGTCACGGAAAAAGGCGATACACTGGCCGGTGAGGACTGGAAGCCGTTTAAAGAATATGCCGAAAAGCG
Source organism: Phototrophicaceae bacterium (assembly GCA_036261085.1). Lineage (GTDB taxonomy): Bacteria > Chloroflexota > Anaerolineae > Aggregatilineales > Phototrophicaceae > CFX2. The sequence goes on from DATALK010000509.1 coordinate 1,080, forward strand.
CATGTTTGATGTGATTCGCGCCACCCTTCAGCGCGTGGGCATCCACCACGACATCTTTTTTAATGAGAACAGTCTGTATGAATCCGGCGCCATTTGGGAGGTTCTGGAAGACCTGCAAACGCGCGGCTACGTTTATAAAGGAACCAGGCCAGAAAACAACGATACCGCCACCGGCGACGAGACCGACGAAGAAGAAACCGGTAAAGGTGAGGCCACTTGGTTCCGCAGCACCGCGTTAGGTGATGCCAAAGACCGCGTGTTGGTCAAGAGTGATGGCGGCCCGACCTACACCCTGCCCGACATTGCCTATCACAAAAACAAACTGGATCGCGGTTTTGATTTACTCATCAATGTTCTGGGAGCCGATCACGGCACACAGTATAAAGTGGTCGCCTGTGGTATCCAGGCCCTCGGTCTCGATCCGTCCAAAATCCATGTTATTCTCATCCAACTGGTCAAGATGCTGCGGGATGGTAAAGAAGTGCGCATGAGTACCCGGCGCGGCGACTATGACACGCTGGATGATCTGATTGACCAGACCAGCGCCGATGTCGTGCGTTATATGCTGCTGGCCCGCAGCCCCGACTCGCATCTGAATTTTGACCTTGATCTGGCCGTCAAACAGAGCAATGAAAACCCCGTCTACTACATTCAGAACGCGCATGTGCGCTGTGCTGGCATTTTCCGCGAAGCCGAAGCGCGCGGTCTGACCGATGCGGGCGCGGACATCACTTTGCTCGGCACAGACGAACTGCGTTTCATCCGCAAGGCCCTGGAACTCGGTGAGCTGATTGAAATCTCGGCGCAGACCTTTGAGCCGCACCGCATCGCCTTCTATGCCCTGGATTTAGCGACCCTGTTCCATCCGATTTACGATAATGTGCGCGCGCTGCATGGCGACGTGCCACCGGAGTTAGCCAAAGCCCGCCTACGTTTCTATCGCGCAGCGCAAATCGTGTTTAAACGTGCGTTGACCCTGATGGGTATGTCCGCGCCAGAGCGCATGTAATTCATTGCAAAATACGTCGGGGCAGGTTTCGAAACCCGCCCCGACAGTAGATTTATCTATTGTGAGGAGCAGAACATGGGCTTAAAACCCGACCACTGGATTCGCAAGATGGCACAAGAACACGGCATGATTGAACCGTTTGAGGAAAAACAGGTCCGCGAAGGCGTTATCAGTTACGGCGTCTCCAGTTACGGTTATGACATCCGGGTTTCAAACCAATTTAAAATTTTCACAAACGTCCGTTCCGCTGTGGTTGACCCCAAGGATTTCAACCCGGATTCGTTTGTGGATTTTGAAGGCGATGTGTGTATTATCCCGCCCAACTCTTTCGCCCTGGCCCGCACTGTCGAATATTTCCGTATCCCGCGCAGCGTTTTGACGATTTGTTTAGGAAAATCAACATATGCGCGTTGCGGGCTAATTGTGAATGTGACGCCCTTTGAGCCGGAGTGGCACGGCTACGTCACCCTTGAAATCAGCAATACCACCCCCCTGCCCGCCAAGATTTACGCCAACGAAGGCATCGCCCAGGTGTTGTTCTTTGAAGCCGACGAAGAATGTGAAGTCTCTTACGCCGATAAAAAGGGCAAGTATCAGGGACAAACCGGCGTCACCCCACCGAAGTTATAGCGCCCGTTGTGCCGACAGCAGCCAATCCGGTTCACGCTTTTTCATCCCGCTTTCAAGACTAGGCGGGGATTGAAAAAATGGAGCGGCTGCTATAAACTAATATTTGTAAAGGGCAGTTAGCTCAATTGGCAGAGCACACGGTTTACATCCGTGTGGTTACAGGTTCGAGTCCTGTACTGCCCACAACTCATGTTAAAACAGGTGGTCTATAAACCACCTGTTTTGTTTTTGTAGCGTTCCGAGCGTTTTTACTCCGACGCTCCAACCCGCATCCGCAGTTCATCAAGCAGTGCCGTCCAGTATGCGCGCATGGCCTCGCGCTGTTCGGCGTTTTGCAGCCACTCGTGATGAACACTCAAGGTACTGCCCGTTTTGGCCGGAGCTACCCGAATTTGCAGCGTTGAATTCACATCCCAACCGCGCGGTTGCCATTTCATGCGCAGCAGATTGCTGGGTTCGTAACTTCTGATTTCAACCTCGGTTCCCGCTTCGGTTTTAAAGGTCAGCCCTTTTTTGTCAACGGGGGCGTCGGGTTCTTCGATCCCGGCTAATCCCAACGCTTCCAAAAGCAGCCGCCACGCTTTCCCCGCACTGATTGGCAGCGTTCGCCGGACACCAATTTCCCAACCCTGACTTTTAGTTTCGCCCACTAAACGCGGCGCATTCATGATTGACCGCCAGTTTGGATGGCCGCCACCGCCTCAATTTCGACCAGAAACTCAGGCCGCGCTAATCCCGCCACAAAAATCCCGCTGATCGTCGGCGGATGCGCGCGGATGTCCCATAACGGCTGCACCGCCGCAAAACCCGCTTGCAACGACTGTCCCGCCACCACATAAATCGTCACCTTAAACACATCCTTCAGGGTCGCGCCCGCTGCGGCCAACGCCGCTATCAGATTCTTAATGGCCTGCTCCATTTGGCTGGCGAGGTCGTGACCAACAATTTCGCCCTGCGTATTAACCGCGTTCTGGCCGCCAACAAACACCAGTGTCGCGGCAGGATGAATGACCGCGACTTGACTAAAAGCCGGATTTTTGGGTAATGTATCGGGATTCAAGCGTGTAATCATGGTTCCTCCTCATCTAAACCTCGTCACCATTTCATCCTCACTGTACAATCCATTCCGGTCAAAAACTGTCCTAAAATGATCGAATTTTTACCCATGTACAATCCAACGACCCGCTTATTATCGATTCTGGAGCTTTTACAATCTCGCGGCAACCTCAGTGCCCAGGAATTGGCGCGCATCCTGGAAGTCGAGGAACGCAGCATCCGCCGGTATATCATGATGCTGCGCGATCTGGGCATTCCCATTGAAAGTGAACGCGGGCGATACGGCGGGTATTCTTTAAGAC
>DATALK010000511.1:0-3495 GCA_036261085.1 Phototrophicaceae bacterium
CGACACTGAATGCCCTGTGTGAGATGATTATCCGGCCTGCCGAACAGTCGGGGTTGGAATTTGAGTATGGGTTGCCCGATAGAATCCTTCAGGATACTGGTATAGAACCAGGCGCATTAGCGCTAATGGCCTATGCACTTGATGAGTTGTATCGCTCTGGAACAGATAATAAACGACTCGGGCATGATCAGTATGATGACTTGGGGGGGGTGCAGGGAGCGATAGGTAAACGCGCAGAAACCGTGTTTTGTACTCTAGACTTAGAAGCTCAGAATTCGTTACCCACTGTTTTTCAAGAGATTGTTGAAGTTGATGAGCGGGGTGAGCCAACCCGTCGTCGAGCAGAGTTGAAGGCCGTAGCTTCCGATCCCGCAGCAAAACGATTGGTAGATGCACTGACGGGGGAACGAGCACGGCTTATTGTTCAGGACAAAGATGGACAAGGATGTCCCATTGTTGAAGTAGCTCATGAGGCTCTACTGCGGCAGTGGCCGCGCTTGAGAGACTGGATTGGGACACAACAGTCGAACCTGCGAATGCGGCGACAAATCCAACAGGCCATGAAAGAGTGGGTTGAGCGAGACCGCAATCCCGCTTACCTGCTAGGTGGTGGTCGTCTGGCAGATGCACAAGCATGGATAAAGCAGTTCTCGGCAGGCGATTTGGAACGCGAGTATGTTCTTACCTCCATAGAACAAGAGCAAGCCCGACAAGCTCAAGAGCGAACACTGGCTTTGAAGGCTACGGAAAGTGCTGAAAAGGTCCACCGTGCGATTATTTGGCTTAGATTCACTTTTGTATTTCCAGTATTTATAATTTTTTATAGTATAATAAGTATATTGGTCATACGGTCTAGTTGGATAGAGACGGTGGATGCTACATTGTGGGAAACGACGGAACAGGTGATTGCTAACAGCCGCGCTTATAAAGTGCGTGGGGATGGGAGCGTTTCCAACATCGCAATCGCCCTGCCTGAACTCGATGTGTTTCGCGCGTCGGGTGTAGGTGTGCAGGTCTGGTCGAATATGGACAGCGCTGAACCCACTCTCGCCGGGATTTCCACCAATCTCAGCAATTATCGCCAACCGTTGGATCCCGATACCCTCGGCACATTTGCCTCCCGCTATACCACCGTTCAGAATAACGACATGGAACTGAGGATACTGACGCGCACCGTAACACTGCCGAATAAAACTCGCCCCTTGTGGAATGTACAGGCGGGAGCCTCACTCGAAACCATCAACGAGGCAATCATTAAATTAACGAATATTTCAATTTTCTTATTTTTTACCACTTTATTTATCGTTATTGTTATTGCGTTGGTAATTAATAGAGGGCTGCACCGTTTTTTGTAAAGCCAATCGTTAGTGTTTGAAAGAGTATCGATTAGGCAGGTTGGTGGAATGTGTGCTCACTGACCGGCAGTCGCGCTAAGCATACTTTCGTGTTTTGGCCTTCCAGCAGATCAGCCGGACGCTGGTAGATGCCTATGATTTAATTGTTATGGAAAAGCTGGATGCCAAGCGTATGAGCGAAACCCGGCACTCCGGCCTGAACAAAAGCATCCGCGACGCGGCCTGGAATTTGATGCAGCGGTTGATTGCTTTCAAAGCGGTAGAGGCTGGAAAGCAGTACCGGGAAGTCAATCCTTACCACACGTCGCAGTTGTGTTCCGGCTGTGGCAGCTCGTGAAAAAGAGTCTATCCGTTCGTGTTCATGTCTGTCCCGGCTGCGGTCTGGTACTGGATCGGGATGTCAATGCCGCCCGAAATATACTCGCTTTGGGACTACAAGGCGGGGGTAACCAATCCCAGGAAGCTCCGCCCGCCTAGCGGGATGGAGAGTGGTCACTCAGTAGGTTGTGGGATTCGAGGATGCTCGAACCAGCAGCGATCAGGCGTCACCCGCGTGACGCCTTTTTGTTTGAGGTGCGGCTGCCCAATCGCTTACTTCCCCAATTTCCCCAATTGGCGCAGCGGCGGCGAGAGATACGCCACCACGCCGACCACCGCCAGCGTCCCCAGGCCGCCAAAGATCGCCGCACCGACTGGCCCAAGCAGCGCCGCCGCCACGCCCGATTCAAAGCCGCCGAGTTCGTTGGACGCGCCGATAAACATGCCGTTGGCCGCGCCCACCCGCCCGCGCATCTCATCCGGTGTGTAGGTCAGCACCAGTGTATGCCGGATAATGACGCTGATATTATCCAGCGCGCCCATCGTCACCAGCATCAGCAGCGACAGCCAGAACGAGGTCGAAATCCCAAAAATGACCGTTGCCACCCCAAAACCGGCCACCGCCAGCAGCAGCACCCGGCCCGCGTGATGAAACGGCGGGCGGCGGGCAATGGTGGTTGCCATCAGCAGCGCGCCAATAGACTGTCCCGCCCGCAGCAAACCCAGGCCGGTGGCGTCCGCGTGCAGGATGTCGCTGGCAAAAACCGGCAGCAAAAAGGTGATGCCGCCCAACAGTACCGCGAACATGTCCAGCGTGATCGAAGCCAGGATGATGGGTTTCTGCCGCAAAAAGTGCAGGCCGCCGCGCAGCGATTGCAGCGGCGTTTCATCCGGGGCGGCGTAGGCGCGCTGTGGGGTGCGAATCAGCAGCAGCACCGTCACCAGCACCAACCCCGCCGCCGCGTTGGCAAAATAGACCAGCGCCGCGTGACCGGTCAGGCCGATAATCAACCCACCGACGGCTGGCCCCAGAATCGCGGACAACTGCCACACACTGGTGTTCCAGGTGGCGGCATTATAAAAATGTTCCGGCGGCACCATTTGCGGCGTCAGCGCGCCTTCCGCCGGGTTATTAAACGCCCGCGCGATGCCAATCAGCGTCAGCACCAGATACAGCACCGGCAGCGATCCCCGCGTGATGGACAGCCACGCCAGCGCCAGCGAACAGCCGACCAGGAAAATCTGGGAAAACATGGTGATGTATTTCCGGTTATACCGGTCAGCCACGTAACCGCTGGGCAGCGAAAACAGCAGCACCGGAATCACCTGCACCAATCCGACCAGTCCCAGGGCCAGCGGGTCACTGGTGCGCTGGTAGAGTTCCCACCCCACGCCGATACTGACCATCATTTCGCCAATCTGGGCGATAAAGCGTCCGATAATCAGCAGACGGAAATCCCGAAAGCGCAGCGCGGCGTAGGGGTCACGGCGGGGGGCGTGGCCGGATGTTTCCATTGAATTAAAATCCTCAGTCGTTGGTGAACGGATCGGCTGGAACGGGCAGCGGTCTGGCCGCGTGGGTTCAAACTCGGACGAAACAAGGTTATTGTACCAATCCTGCGGGCGTCAATGTAGCGCCAATGAATCCAAAAGGTCTTAAGGGTAAACAAACCTGAATTTAACCCGCCCCGACTTAAACCTCATAGGTGCTATTTTCAACCTGTGTTAGAATGGTAAGAACGATTGCCGTCCACCACCAGATTGGGAGACAGCATCGCGCCGAAAAACGGGCGGTTGCGGGATTCCAGCGCGGCCACCAGAG
>DATALK010000531.1:0-5461 GCA_036261085.1 Phototrophicaceae bacterium
CAAATGATGAGCGAAGAACAGCCCGTTTTTTTATATGTCGAGGATGATCCCGACAGCCGGGATGTGATGCGGTTGCTGCTGCGCGAAAGAGGCTACTCAAAAATCAAAATATTTGAGGACAGCCAGGATTTTATGGCGAAGCTGGACAAACTGGAACCCAAGCCGACCATCATTTTCCTGGACATTCACATGAAACCGGATAATGGTTTCAAACTCCTGGAACTGTTACGCAGTCGCAGTGAATACAAACATATTCGGGTGGTCGCCCTCACAGCCAGCGTCATGAATGAGGAGATTGCGACCCTGCGCAATGCGCAATTTAATGGCGTTGTCGCCAAACCCATTGACCCCAGCACCTTTCAAGGCATCCTCAACTCCATTCTTAAAGGGGAAGAGGTGTGGAGAATTAACAACTAACTGATCGTTTGAACATCGCAGCACGTTGTGCTTAGGTTATCAGCACTAATGAGGACAAAGATGGACGAAATTTGTGTTTTTGTGGTGGATGATGATGAGAACAGTCTGCTTATCATCAGTGAAATGTTATACAGTCTCAATATCGCTTGTGTAGCGATTCAAGACTCGACCCAGGTAGAAGAAGCGCTCCGAACCATGAATGTACCGCGCGCAATTTTCCTGGATCTGGAAATGCCGAAAATCAATGGCTATGAGATTCTGGACACCTTGCGGGCTTACACCGGGCCAGATGTACCGATTATCGCTTGCACCGTACATACAAATGAGATTAATACGGCCCGCAAGCTGGGCTTTAATGGATTTATCGCCAAACCGTTGAGTTCAGACCGTTTTCCCGACCAGTTAGACCGAGTGCTGAACGGCATTGGCGTCTGGGAAGCCTACTAAAAACCGGCCTTCTCGGTACGAGTAATATCTCCCTCGAAAACAAAAAGACCTTCACCTAGACGGCCCCGCCATCAGATGAAGGTCTTTTCTATCCATAGCCCCGCCCAGACGAATGTTATTTTCGCTGCCAGGGCATAATCAGGCGCTCAATCAACTGCAAACCATAGGTAAGGATGACGCCCAGAATCATCGCCACAAATAACCCGGCATACATTTTCGGCGTGGAGAGAATTTCCCAATAATAGAGGATCACCCGCCCCACGCCGATTTTCGCGCGCACAAATTCAATCGCCACAATCACAATTAACCCTGTACCCAGCGCCAACCGCAGCCCAGAAAAAATCATCGGCAGCGCGCCGGGGATGATGACATGGCGGAACATTTGCCAGCGGTTCGCGCCGTAGTTCCGCCCGGCCTGAATGAGTACCGGGTCAATTTGCTGCACACCCGTCATGGTGCTAATCGTCACCAGGAAAAAGGCCGAGATAGCGACCACCGCAATTTTTGGCCCTTCCCCAAAAGGATCGGCAAACAGGAGCATCATAATGGGGAAAATAGCGATTTTGGGGAGGACATACAAAGCCGAAAGGGTCATATCCAGCATATTACGGATGGTCGCGTTCATACCCATTGCCATCCCGACCACAATACCGGGCAGGGAACCAAACATAAAACCGAGGAAAACCCGCGATAAGGTGGCGTAAACATGGCTTTCGCTGAATAAGGACTGCACTCCCACCAGGCCGTGATTGACCCATTCCTCCGGGATCAACCAGGGGCGTCCGATCAGGCTGGATTTGTTGAAACGATCATAATTCACGGCTAAATCCCAGAGCGCGGCCAAAATACTGGACGGCGCGGGAAACCAGCGGCCATTTAACAGCCCGGCGTTCACCAGCACCTCCCAACACAAGAGTACCAGCACGGGAAAACCAAAAGCCAGCAGGCGGTCATACAGCGGCTTGTAGCGAATAGGAATTAGCCCGCCGATACGCTCGGCAATAAACACCAACAGAATAAAATTGATAAACAGCGTCAGCGGCCAATAATCCGGCCAGGAACGCAGAATAGTCACGAGACCGTTTAAAATCACAGCCGCGCTCACCGCGAGTAAAATTTCGCGGACGGCGGGCTGGCGCCGCAGCAAACGAAAACTCATAGCGGCTCTCCGTAAACCTGCGCGACTTCATTTTTCAGCGCTTCCCAGATAATCCCTTTATAGGCGGCAAACTCCGGGGTCGCCATCGTTTCAATCACACGCGGTCTGGGAATTTCGATGGTAAACTCAACTTTTTTCCGGCCAGGGTGGGCCGTCATCACAATCACCCGATCCCCTAACAGGATCGCTTCATCAATGCTGTGCGTGATATAGACCACCGTTTTCCGGTCTATCTCCCACAGTTTTAACAGTTCTTCCTGCAAGACTAAGCGCATTTGCGCATCCAACGCGCCCAATGGTTCATCCATGAGCAGGACTTCGGGGTCATTCGCCAGCGCGCGCGCAATACTCACCCGCTGTTTCATGCCGCCCGAAAGTTGGTGCGGATAGTAATTCGCAAATTGCTGTAAACCGACCCGATTGAGCCAGTCATCAACGATGGTGTAGCGCGTCTTTTTCGGCAGGCCGCGCATTTCCAGCCCAAACGCCACATTATCCCGCACCGTTTTCCAGGGATAAATGGCGTATTCCTGAAAAACCATACTGTTCAGCGGCTTTTTGGCTTGAATATCCCGTCTAATTTCGACAGTGCCGGAAGTGAGGGGGATTAAACCGGCCAGGATGCGGAGGAAGGTGGATTTACCACAACCGGAAGGCCCAACAATACACACAAATTCCCCGTCGGCGACTTCCAGGTTAAAATCATCAATGGCGAGAACTTTCCCATCTGCTGACGGGTAGGTTTTTACCACGTTGCGCGCCACAATTTTAGGTTGTAGGGTCATTTTCCGGCCAATCATGGATTCAAAGCAAGACCCTCTCCCCATCATAAATGGAGAGAGGGTACAAAACGAAACTGAGGTTATTTATTTTTTGTCGGCAGCTTTGGCCTCATAGGGGCCGCGCAGTTCCAGCGCCGCATCAACAAAGGTCAGATCAACCACCGTATCGAGATCAATCGGCTCGGTATATTCGGTGCGGCCATTTTCACGATGGACGGCTTCCACATCCGCCAGACCTTCCATCGGGATCACGAGATCAGGGTCAAAGACAAACGGCGTCGCGGCCCGAATCGCCTCTTCAGTGGTGTTGGTGTAGGCCAGGTAAGCGGCCATATTCTCATCCGCGAAGAAGTCCTCACCCTGCATCAGACGGCTCGCATCCAGGAGGGCCAGGACAAAACGTTGGGCCACTTCCGGGCGCTCAGTCACAAACTTACCAGAGCCGACAAAGGCAACGGTCATTAAACCGGGGGTCAAGTCGGTAGCGATGGAAACCCCGTCGCCCGCTTCAATAATCTGATCGGCATAGGGCGCGCCAATGATCGCCGCTGCGACAGCATCATTTGCAAAAGCCGCAGGCATATCCGCATTATCAATATTCTGGGTTTCCACATCAAAAATGGTCAGATCACCCAGTTCGAGGGCCTTTGCCAGCAGGTATTCGCCGCCGCTGCCGGGGCCACCCGCCACCGCCACGATTTGCCCTTTAAGGTCTTCAACTTTGGTGACAGAGCCATCTTTAAACAGGTCTTCGCGGACCAGCAGCTTGGTGGGGCTGTCTTCCAACGGTTCCAGACCACCTGGCGCGAGAATCCGAATATCCAAATCTTCTTGACTCCAGCCGTTCCACAGCGAGGTCACAATGGCGATGCCCCCAACATCCACCTGACCTTCGGTGAGGAAAGCGATGGCTTCCGTTCCTGAAGCCACTTTCTCGATTTGCACGTCCAGACCATACTGTTCAAACAGACCGCGTTCGGCAGCCACAAACAGCGGCGCAAACTTGAGGATCGGGACGTAAGCCACCGTCACCGTCTCCGGCGGATCGAGGGGCGTATCAATGGCCTCCCCATCCTGCGCGACGGCGACACTCGTCATCAGTACGACCATACTCATGACAACCAGGAACCAAACAACCTTCAACTGACGCAACATGACCAACTCCTTGAGATTCAGGCAAATGTAAAGCTGACCAATGGAGATCTGCCCTGAATAAGTTTGTGGATTATAACCGGTTATCCCGGCTACTGCTAAACATAAGTTCAAATGGGGTGTATTCGGTTTCTGGGCAAACGCCGCTGGGCGGCGCCGGAGGCTGAAAGCCCTCCGGCTGAATCTACAAAGCCCGCTCAAAGCGGGCTGCCGGAGGCGGCAGTGGTTTCCATCAGCCTGCTTGGAGCAGGCTTCCGTTGAACGATAGCCAGGGGACTTCCAGCCCCTGGCGGAACCAGAATCGCCTGCCCCATTTCCGAATGCACTCATCCAAATGGGACAGCGTTACCCGGCCAGACTGCGCACCTGGTCTAAGGCTTGCAGCACCGTTAAATTGCGCATCGTCGTGCCATACTGCAAATAATCGGCGGTAAATGTCAGCGTGGTGGCGGGCGCGCCCGGTGGAATCGACAGATGAATCCCGTCAGCGTCCAGCCCACGATTGGGCAAACCAATCAAAGCGCTGTACAGATCAGTCAGAGGGACACCATACTGCTGGGCCAGTTGCACAATGACGGCATTATATTCAATGATACGGTCATTAAATTCCGCGCGCGGCGGCAACGTGCTTAAAATAGGAACGACCCCATGCGCGATGCTGATCTCGATGATGCGTGTCATATTGGCGCGATAGGTATCCGCGCCAAACGCGGGCGCGTCATTCGTCCCGATCATGACCAGCGCATAGGCGGGGCGCGTCAGGCGATATTCACAATCCAGCGCCAGTTCACCCGTGTTGCAGATTCCCGCCAGTTCAGGATGCGCTTCCACGACCACACTAAAGGTACTCCAACCCGCCTGGGTCGAAATCGCCCGCCGCGCAAACGCATTGCCCTGGCCGGTAACGGTGTTGAAATACTCAATCACCGGCAGCAAATACCCGTACTGCCCTAAATCAAAGCCGGAGACCAACCCGCGCAGGAAATACGGCGTATCCGTTAAACTATCACCAACCATTGTAAAAACGTTGGCGCGATTGCCCAACTGCCGGCCGGTCTGAAAAATCTGCCGCGCGTCAATGTTTATCACCGTAACCGCCGGAGCGCCTTCCGGTGTCGGCGGGACAAAATACTCCACTGGCTGCGGATTCACGCTGGCTTGAATCTGGTCGAAGCCAATGGAAACCAGTTCCACATAAGCGGCGGAGACCCACCCCCGATACCCTTCGCGCACTTCAACCAGCAGCCACGCATTATCCGCCGTGCGTTCGCTGACGGTTAATTCCGCGCCCGCGCGCAGGCTCAACAGCACTGCCGAATTAAAGTCTGGTGACTGGCGCAGCCGCAGCCCGCCCGCCTCAGCCCGCACGCGCGCCTGGGGTTCCGGGGCCGTAACCATCATAAACTCACGAGTGGGGAGAGTCACGGCATCAAATGTGAGCAGCATTCCGCTGCTGGCGACCCAACCGGTGCGCCCCTGGTTATCCATGCCGTGCAGCCAAACG
>DATALK010000542.1:0-11360 GCA_036261085.1 Phototrophicaceae bacterium
GATATGCGCCTTGCAGTTCCGCCGGGAACTCGCTCTGCATCAGCACCGCATCCCGGCGCATATACAAAATATCAAACATCGGCTCGTTGCCCACCGGACAGATGTCCACACACGCGCCGCAGGCCGTACACGCCCACACCGCCGACTCGCTGATGGCCGTGCCGATCAACTGCGGTGATTCCGCGCCTGCCGCCAGTTCGCTCATCATGTCCTTGATGATAAAGCGTTTGTTGATTTCCAGCGCCGAGGGCGACAGTTCCTTGCCGGTCACGTAGGCCGGACACACATCCTGGCAGCGGTTGCACATGATGCAGGCGAAAGCATCAAAAATCTGCGTCTTGGGCAGATGTTCCAGCCGGTTGACGCCAAACTGCTCGATCTTTTCGTCTTCAAAATCCAGCGGTTCCAGTTCGCCCAACGACGTGCGGCGCGGGCGCGTCAAAAAATTCAGCGGCGCCATGAACAGGTGCGCGTGTTTGCTGTTGGGGAAATACGGCAGGAACAGCAGAATGCCGCCCAGCGCCACCCACCAGAAGAGATGTTCCAGCAGCCGGTAGCCATCGGCGCTCAGTCCGGCGAACAGCGGTGACAGCAGCGTGGCAAACGGCATAAACAAATCCGCTTCGGTGCTGGCGACCTGCACCACTTCGCCCAGGAAGCGCGACCCCACATGCAGCAGGATGAAACCGGCCACAATCAGCGAGTCCTGCGCAATTCCGCCCGTTTTCACACGCGGATGGAGCAGCACATTTCCGTGATAGGTGAGTTCGCGGCGATTGGGCAGCACAAACCGCCGCAAAATAAAGTACGTCACGCCGACCAACACGGCGACGCTTAATATATCCCCGACCAGCCGGTACAGATCATACAGCGCGCCGGTGCTGCGGAGCGTGTCGGTAAAACCAACGATATACCCCCGCAGGCCATCCAGCACATTCACCAAAAAATAATAAGTAAAGCCCCAGACCACGCCCAGGTGCAGCAGGCTGGTCAGCGGGCGCGTCTTCAGCGTGGTCGGCTGCGCCAGATACACTTTCAATGCCGTCCAGGCGCGGTGCGGCAGGTGATCGAGGTACAATTCCCGCTCCCCGCGATTAATAATGAGCGCCATTTCCCGAAAGCCGTTGTATGCCGCGCCGAGGGTCAACAGCGCCAGCAGCCCAAATACCATTTGTTCTACCGGTGTTAACATCACAAAACCCCAATCTATTAAATCTCTATTCAATTATTGGGAGTTTACCACCCGGCAGACAAAAGACCAACGCGGTTTAGCTGCCAGGGTCTATTAATTACAACCCTGGCAGACATCACTTAGAGGTATTGCAAAATGCTGCCCGTATGCAGATGGCGGAGTTGGCGATAGGCGGCACACAACGGAATGAGAATCAGCAAACCGATGATATATTGGACACCACAGCGTACCAGCCCCATGCCATTAAACAGCGTTTCCGGGAGGATACCAGACTGCATCAGCGTGTTATAAACGCTGCCAATCAGCGCATAAACCAGCAGGTGCATCACATAAAAGAACAGCGACGTTTGGCCCAGGATCATCAGCACCCGCCCGACCAGCCCTTCCTGAAGGTAGACCTCGATTCGTTGCAGGATCGCCAGCACCACCAAGCCCCATGAAAGATAAAACAGGATATAAACCATGCTGACCGGCTGTTTGTTCATGATGAAGAAATAAATGAACGGCCATTCCGGCTGATAAACCAGGATATTGCCGTAACCCCCGCTCACCCGCAGGATGAGCCAGGCGGTCAGGCCCCCGGCAGCAGCGGCCAACAGCCGGTTGGCCGTCAGCTTGAAATCCCCCTTGAGCGCCCGCCCGACCACATAACCCAGCAGCACCAGCGGTAATCGGCCTAAGGCGGGGTCGCGCACCAGCGGCCACGAATCGGGGTGATAATGAAACAGGGTGACATGCAGCGCATAAAAAGGGCTGTCCGGCAGCGGCGGAAACTGCTCGACCAGAAATTGATAACCGATAAACAGCAGAATGCCGAATGTGGCAATACTCCACAGCGGCAGGCGGCGCAGCACCGCGAGGATTGCCAGACAGATGCCAATGGCCGAAAGCACACTGAACGGCGCTTCCGTGCGGCCATAGGCCAGCAGTTGCACCACCCGATCCAACACCAACAAAATCCCGGCGCGGACAAAAAAGAAGCGCGTGATTTGCCATTCCGTCCAGCCGCGTTTGCGGCGGCTGTTTTCAAAAAAGGCGACGCTCACCCCCGCCAGCGTGTAAAAAATCTCCGTCGCCAGGTGGGTTATCATGCCCAGCACGACATGCGGCCAGGTGGTGATGTCCGGGCGCACCCCTTGATAACTTTCAGAAATTAAATCGCTTTGGGCAAAATAGGTTGTGTGCTGAAACGCCATCAACAGGATGGCGATTCCCCGCAGCCGATCCAGCACCAGCATCCGGTTGGAAGTGGTGGCCTGCGGTTGTGACCGCACTTGTGTGAGCGCTAATTCCGCCATTTACGCCCCTTTATTTAATGTGGAATGTTATGTAACAACCATAACATCAAATGCCGTCAAAATCTATACTTGTAATGTAAATTTTCTGTCAAAGATGATAGTACTTTTGCCACAGTCGTGATTGCGAGGTGTTTTTAGTCAACCACCAGTCTTTCGCGTAATAAAATTTGCAATATAACCTGTTCCTCACCTGTTTATCAGGCATAAAAAAATAGCGGCAGATTTTTTCTTCTGCCGCTGTCAATCGTGTGCAATATGGAGAGAAACTTGGGGGTGAGGTCTGTTACTCCCGCACGACTTCGATAGGTTTTAATCCGGCCTCAATCGCGGCGCGCTGCGGTTCCAAGAAGGGCGGCAGTGCCAGCTTTTCGCCCAGGGTCTCTAGGGATTCGTCTGCGGCGAAACCGGGGCCATCCGTCGCTATCTCAAACAAGATGCCGTTTGAAATACGGAAGTAGATTGAATGGAAGTAAAACCGGTCAATAAACTGTGACACCGGGACGCGCGCGCTGACCAAACGCTGGCGCCAGTATTGCTGTTCTTCGTCGTCGCGGACGCGGAACGCCACATGATGCACCCCACCTGCGCCTAAGCGGGCCTGACGCTGCCTCGGTTGCTCCACCACCCAGACTTCTTTGCCCGGCCCGCCGCCATCCATGCCGTACACCCGGACGGCTTCGCCCTGAGGGTTGGTAAGGCGCTGGGTGATTTCCCAGCCCAGAATGGTGGTTAGGATGGGATCAATCTCGCTGAAGGCGGGGACCGCAAGCTGCACCCCGTAAAAGCCACGCAGCGCATAGGCCGCCGGAATGCCCGCGCCCTCCCACACTTCGCCCTCAAACGGCGCGCCCTGATCGTCTACCAACAGCAACCGTTGGCCTTCTTCATCCTCGAACGCGAGGCTATCGCGTCCGGCAAACGATGTAATCGGCTGGTGTTTGACGCCGCGTTCGTCAAACCGCGCCGCCCAATAATCGAGCGCATCCCGCCCATTCACGCGGAACATG
Organism: Phototrophicaceae bacterium; assembly: GCA_036261085.1. Classification (GTDB taxonomy): domain Bacteria; phylum Chloroflexota; class Anaerolineae; order Aggregatilineales; family Phototrophicaceae; genus CFX2. The sequence goes on from DATALK010000542.1 coordinate 3,498, forward strand.
GTCTGGCTGATGCTGTCCTGACCGGATTGGCTCAGGCCAATGTTCGGCCAGTCAAAAAAGGTGATGTCCGTCCCTGGTGTCCCCAGCCGATCCGCGAAAAACAGATGATAAGCGGAAATGTCGTCCTGGTTGACCGTCTTTTTCACTAGCCGCAAACCGAGCGTCTGCGTATAAAAAAACACGTTGTAAGCCGCCTGACTGGTAACAGCCGTGACGTGGTGCAGTCCATGCAGTTGCATTACTAATACTCCTCATCCCTGGATTTTGACAATAACACCTCGTGTATTGACGCCGTCCGCCGCCATTACTTACGCCGAAGCCGCTAATTTTTATCGGAGATTAAGATACTGGCACTTACACATCCAACGGCTCCCGCACATAGCGCCGCCGCACCACCCGCCGCCGGGTCATAAGCGGGGTACTGGTCGCGCTGGCAAGCAGCACTTGAATCACGACCCCGATCACAAACAGGATCATCGTCCACAGCAGTGGGAGGCCCAGCGCCATGCTGACGAGCAGCGCGCCCAGCGCCGCCGAAACCAACACCAACAGTTGAAAGGCCAGCGCCAGCATTAACAGCCCGCCGATCACGCCGCCCAGCACCGAGGCCCAAACAGGAATGGGCATCGGGTCAAAGGCCGCCCAGGCTTGCCCGGTGATAATCGCCCCCAGATACGCGCCCACCAGGAAAACCGCAACCGGCTGCAACGCGATTGCCAGCATCGCGCCAATGAAACCGCCCGCCACCAGCGCCAGCAGCATAACCGCTTCATTACCCGCCGGGGCCAGTGACATGCCCACCCCCGCGCCGATGACAAACCCGGCCAGCGCCACAATATAATCGGTGATGCGCCACCCCACCAGCAGCAGCACTATGCCTGCTACCAGATAAAGAATACGCAGCGCCGATGGGCCTAAACCCACTGTCGTAAAGGGGTTATAAAACTGAATCACGGTTTGATCGCCGGTACTTTCGACCACCGTACAGGCTGCTGCCAACCATCCGATCACCAGCAGCGGCCACCGCCGCCGCAACCACTGTCCAAACTGTGCTAACCAAAGGGCCATTAGAAACTCCTTACAATAAATCGCAATCGTAAAATGGATTAAAGCAGGCTCATGTCTGAATTACACAAGAGGTAGCGGATCAAGCCGCGAGGTGCATTTGATAATATTGCAAGGGACTAACTTAACGTACTGTGTTCAACCCATAACCGTTTTAATGTTCTACACCTCTTATTTTTTACATTTTTAGGTTGGCGAATCTGCTATAATGAATAGGGTAAATTTTTCACAATCATCGTGATTGGACGTTTGTATGCACTCCTCGGTCTTTCATTCGCCGCGCTCGCTCAAAATCATCGCTTTATTGGCTGGAGTCATAATTCTAAGTCTGGTCATCAGCCTGTCAGTTCAGGCCGCCAGCAGCTACATTGTGGACAATGATGCTAGTGTAACCAGTTACGCCATGACGGTGATTGATAATAAACCGGTCATTGCCTACTATGATTCCGTTACTCAAACCATCAAGCTGGCGATCTGTGCCAACGCGGCCTGTGAAACGGGTACGAGTACCATCAGCACCGTCGTCACCACCAATCATTCGGTTACAGTAGGCATAACTAATAACGGTGGCCTTCCGTTTATTGTGTATTCTGACCCCACCGCCAAACAACTTAGAGCCATCGCCTGTAATGATCTCACCTGCTCCGCGCCGGACAATTCACTGCTAACCAACCTATTAAACAGTAGCAGTGTCGTCGAGGATGTTATCATCTCAAACGGCAAACCGCTGATTATGTATCGGGATGTCTTTGTTGATTACTCGCAGGCGATATTAAAAATTGCCGCCTGTGACACCACAGCCTGCACGACGGCGACCCTTTCCACGATTCATACGGATGTCACAAGTGATTGGGGTAGCGAGTTCCGCGCCGCTTATAACAACGGTTATGTACTCATCACCTTCATCCACGAAAATCAGTTAAAAATGGGCGTTTGTAGCAACCTGACTTGTACTAATATCGTGGCCTGGCGCATCCTCGATATTGAAGGGCTGTCGTCTTTGGCCGCCAGTAAACTTGCCATAACCATTGTTAATGGCAACCCGCTGATTGTCTATCAGGCCGGAAGCAGTAATCGCATCCGGGTTGCGGCCTGTTCGGATGCAACCTGTTCCGCCCGCCCAACCATCACCACTCATGATCTCCAGACTTACCAGGGACTGGCGGTGACAATGCTGGGCAGCAACACGGTGGTCATTGCCAGTGCTTATTCTTTTGATACCGTCTCCTGGATGAAGCTATCTACCTGTGCGGATGCTGTTTGCACCTCGCTGACGACGGAAACCCTGGCTATTTCCGACTATCAAAAACGCAACCCGAAATTGGTGAATATTGGAGGCGCTCCAGTCCTGGCCTACCTCAGCACCATCAGCAATATCTCTCGATTAAACTACTATTTTCCCGGTGAGTATGTGCCTGTAGAGTCACCAACCCCCAGTCTGGTTCCGTCCTATACACCGACGCCAGTACCACCAACCGACGAACCAACACCTTACCCAACGTTGACCCCGCTGCCGCCGCTGCCAACGCTGGAACCACCACCAACGATCATCCCTATTCAAAGTGCGATTGGGAATATGGCGGAAGTGCAGATGCAGTTGGACCCCCAGGGCAACCCTGTAATGCTGTATTCAGCCTTCGGCAATCAGCTTTATCTGGTGCGCTGTAACAGCCGAAGTTGTAACGCGCCGACAATCACGACGATACCCAATGCACTACCGACTCTGGATTACTCCTTTGTCCTGGATCATTACGGTTTTGCGGTCATCAGCTTCTACGACTATACAAAAGGCCAGATGAAATTGCTGACCTGTAACAATACTATTTGTGATGCACCGGCTATTCGTACTGTAGACAGCGTTGGTGTGGGTTGGGCAAACACCGTTATCCTTGATGATTCCGGAATTCCACTGATCAGTTATGAATATTCCAAAAATTATGATGATGAGGGGATCAAGCTCGCACGTTGTACCAATTCGACTTGCGATTCGGCCACAATTTGGAAAATTCCTGATCCTGATTTATTTGCTATTCGTTATATGAATATCATGTTGGATACAAATGGAATTCCTAGCATCATGTATTATGATTGGGGAGCAATAAAGGGGGGTATTCGTTTAGCCCGCTGCGAGAGTGCTACCAGTTGTGACACACCCAGCCTGCAAAAAATTTTGGCAGCCAAGGAGTTTTTCGGTTCAACTCTGGATACCAATGGAATGCCAGTCATTGGTTATGGTACTACCGGCTATTATGATTTTTTGATCAAAGTCGCGCATTGCAACAACACTACTACTTGCGATGTCCCCAGTATCGCGGCAGTTGATGCTGTGCCGTATGTCAGTAGTTATGCAGGAATGGCCTGGGATACTGAGGATCGTATTTATCTGACTTATGAGGAAGGCGGGCGGAACGATTTGCGTCTGGCGCGCTGTAACAACGCTCAGTGCAACGCCCCGCAGATTGTTTTGATAGATAGCACGGACATCACGGGGAACTATTCAGCTGTAGCGGTTGATGGAACTGGTCAGGTCTTTATCGCTTACACCCGCAAAACCAGTCTGAACGAGTCTTCTGACCTGCTGCTTTACACGGGTCGGCCCTTTGACGCGCCGTTGCCAACGCCAGTCACACCAACAGCCCCAGCCAATGCCGCCCCCCAACGCAATTTCTTCACCACTCATGAGCCGGTACTGACCTGGCAGCAAATACCCGGAGCGACCCGCTATGCCATTCAGATTTCGCGGCAGGCGAAGTTTAATGACAGCCTGTGGGTGGATGGCACAATTCTCCCCAGCACGCTTGAATATAAAACGCCTCCGCTGGAAAACGGCATGTACTATTGGCGGCTGAAAGCCCAAAGGAGCGATGGCACCTGGGGTAATTGGAGCGCTGGTGATAGTTTTTTAGTTTCCGCCCCGTAAATGGTGAGACCATAAACCCAAAGGTTGGGGCAGACTTCTGGGTCTGCCCTGCCTATTCCACGCAACGGCTTTCGTTCCCGCACCGTGAAATTGTCCGGTATCGGGATGATTGACGGTCTCGTCCGGCAAGAAACATCGGGCCGTTGGCCGTAGAAGCCCCTCAATTTTGGGGGCTTCTACGGGCTATAAAAACCTCTTATACTGGATAAATCGAACAAACATTCCAACCACACACCAGGAGGAAATAATGGCCCTTTATCGTCACGGTGATGTTATGTTAGCCCAGATTGACGCGCTGCCGGAAAAAGCCAAAAAGCGCGCCTCGCTCACGCTGGCATATGGCGAAATCACCGGCCACAGTCACCGGATTGCTGATCCCAAGACGGCGGAAACCTTTGAACTGGATGGTCAGATTTACCTGAAAGTGACCGCTCCCAAAGCCCTGTTGATTCATGAAGAACATGCCACCATCGAACTGCCGGAAGGGATTTACCGCGTCTGGCAGCAGCGGGAATACACGCCGGAAAGTATCCGCCGCGTGTACGATTAAACGTCAGGTTATAATGTAAATTACAGACAAGGGGCTTAGGCCCCTTGTCTGACCGCCTATCCGTCCCAACCAAAAACCGCGTGGATCCTTGACGCCAATCACACGAGGCTGACAAAAACTATGCAAACTGTGACTGCCGATGAAGCCCGCCAGCGCCTTCTGGCGGGGTTGCCATTTGATGAAGATTTTCAGATTGCCGGAGAACTGGATTTATCCGGTGAAACGAGTTTAACCGCCATCTCCCCCCGCCTCCAGCAAGCCTGGAGTTTGAATTTAGAGGGGTGTACCCATCTGACCTCGCTGCCGGACGGGTTGCACGTGCATCGCCTGAATCTAAACGGTTGCACCGCCCTCAAACAGCTTCCCGCCGGATTAGTGGCCCACAGCCTGCAAGCGAAAAACAGCGGCTTAATGGGTCTGCCGGATGATGTGCAGGTGGCCTATAAAATTGACCTGAGCGACTGTAAAGCCTTAGTCTCCCTCCCCAATAATCTGCACACTGGCTCGTTGATTATTAAAGGCTGCACCGGCCTGGAGCGGCTGCCGGACGGTCTGCACTTTTATTTTCTGGATGCGTCCAACTGCACCCATTTAAAGACCTGGGGCGCGGACGGTCATGTTGAGGTTGGTAATCTCAACCTCAGCGGTTGTACGCGCCTGACCTACCTGCCGGATTGGCTGGACAAAATCGCGCAGTTGAATCTCCGAGGCTGCACGGAACTCCAGCAGCTTCCGGCAAATCTGACCGTTGTTTCGGTGATTGAAGTGGCCGAAAGCGGTCTGACAGCAATTCCGCCGGGATGTGCGGACGCGGAACTGCGCTGGCGGGACGTGCTGGTGGATGAACGCATCGCTTTCCATCCCGAAACGCTCACGGCCCAGGAAATTATGGATGAGGCCAACATTGAGCGGCGGCGGGTGATGCTGGATCGCCTGGGTTACGAAGCCTTTTTTAAAGAAGCCCAAGCGAAAGAACTGGATCGGGATGTTGATCCCGGTGGCATCCGCCGCTTGTTACAGGTCGAATTCCAGGACAAAGATCGCTGGCGGCGCGATGAGCCGGTGGTCTGCCTGAGCGTAATCTGCCCGTCAACCGCCCGCCATTATATTATTCGCGTGCCCCCCACCATGCAAACCTGTCGGCAGGCAGCGGCCTGGATTGCCGGGTTTGACAACCCCGAACAGTATAACCCGGTGCAGGAAACCTAAAGGGATAGCGCAATGAGTTATGTTAATCATGCCCGCACCTTTGCCGGTTATCCGGTAGTGGAGTGGGAACTGGAAGACGATCCCTTTGCCGCTGGAGTCAACGTCGCCGTGACCGTTCGCAACGATTGGGGCGACGACGGTGAGGGGGTGGAAGATACCTGGATCACAAAATTTAACACCCTGTTGGAATATAAGCAGACCGAACAAATTCCGGCACTGATTGTCGGGATGTGGCACTACGAAAAAACCGTCAGTTACGTGGTGGAGGCTCTGGTTGAACAGCGCGCCCGTTTTCCCAAGCTGAAAGCCTTGTTTGTCGGTGACATTACCTCGGATGAAAATGAAATCTCGTGGATTCAACAGGGTGATTTGTCGCCGCTGTGGGACGCTTTTCCGAATCTGGAATACCTGACCATTCGCGGCGGCAACGGCCTCGATTTGGAACCGATTAAGCTGCCCAAGTTAAAGTCGCTGCGCATCGAAAGCGGAGGGTTGGGCGCGGAGGTGGTGCGCAGTATCGGAGAAGCTGATTTGCCGGAACTGGAATCGCTGGTGTTGTGGCTGGGAGCGGAACGTTACGGCGCAACGTCCACCATTGCCACCTTGGAACGGTTCTATGACTGCGCGGAGATGCCCAAACTCAAATATCTGGGTTTGTGTGACAGCGACATCCAGGACGCCATCGCGGAATTTATGGCGACAGCGCCGGTGCTGCAACGGCTGGATGTGCTGGATTTGTCGTTGGGTATGCTAACCGATGAAGGTGCGCTGGCATTGCTCACCAGTCCGTATCTGCGCCACCTCAAAAAACTCGATCTGCACCATCATTTTTGCAGTGATGCGATGGTGGCAAAGCTGGACGAACTGGCTCAAAGCGGAATCGAGGTTGATACTTCCGAACCGCAAACCGAGCGCGACTGGCGGTTTGTCGCGGTGGGGGAGTGACAGCCGCTGCAAATAATTGAGAGGTGTGCATTATTCGATCTTATCGGTGTTCTTGGCCGCTCAACCTCTATCTCCAACCCTTTCCTCCCTAGCGGGACTCCCGTTGGTAGCCGTACACGGAGAAAGGGGGAAAAGTTGGATTTCCCCGTATTGAAGTCCCTCCCCGTAAACGGAGAGGGATTTAGGGAGGGGTTAAAAAGGGTCAGAACAATTTATGCACACCCCTCAAATAAATGGGCTTTAAAAAGGAACCTTTAAATGACAATCAGCCAACATGCCAACACCTTTGCCGGGTATCCAGTCGTGGAATGGAACCTGGAGGACGATATTTTTGCTAATGGAACCGAAATCGCCGTAGCGATTCGGACGGATTGGGGTGAAAACCAGAAAGACAACAACGCCTGGATTACCAAATTCGAGGCGCTGTTGCAGCGGGAACCGGCGCGGCAGCTGCCCGCGTTGGTGGTGGGGATGTGGCACTACGAAAAGACAGTCAAACATATCGTCGAAACGTTAGTGGCAAACCAGGCCAGGCTGCCGAATTTGAAAGCGCTGTTTGTTGGCGACATCACTTACGAAGAGTTCGAAATTTCGTGGATTAAACAGGGTGATCTCGCGCCATTATGGGCGGCTTTTCCCGACCTGGAACACCTGACGATTCGCGGTGGCGACGGGCTGAAAATTGACCCGCTCCATCTGCCCAAGCTGAAATCACTACGCATCGAAACCGGCGGGCTGCGCCGAGAAATCGTCCAAAGTGTCGGTGAAGCCCAACTGCCGGAACTCGAATCGCTGGTACTGTGGTTAGGAACTGACGAATACGGCGCGACCACCACGATTGCTGACCTGGCCCCTTTTTATGACTGTGCGAGGCTGCCGAAGCTGAAGTATCTGGGCCTGTGTGACAGCGACATGGCAGACGCCGTTGCGGAATTTATCGCTACCGCGCCGGTACTGCAACAGCTGGACGTGCTTGACCTCTCAATGGGAACACTAACGGATGAAGGCGCGTTAGCGCTGCTGACCAGTCCCTATATTCGTCACTTAAAAAAGCTCGATTTGCACCATCACTATTGCAGCGAGGCGATGGTGGCAAAACTGGACGAACTGGCTCAAAGCGGAATCGAGGTTGATACAACCGAGCCGCAAACCGAGCGCGACTGGCGATTTGTCG
>DATALK010000547.1:0-6141 GCA_036261085.1 Phototrophicaceae bacterium
TGAATTTTCGCCACCTGTTCATGAATAATCCGCTGTCCATGTGGGTCTACGATCTGGAAACGCTGGCCTTTCTGGATGTCAACGACGCGGCCGTCAACCGGTATGGGTATTCACGAGCAGAATTTTTGTCCATGCGCCTGACCGATATTCGTCCCCCGGAAGACATCCCCCGCCTATTGGAAAATATTGCCCAACCCCGCCATGACCTGCAAAATTCCGGTCTATGGCGGCATCAACGTAAAAATGGCGAAATTCTGGATGTCGAAATTGTTTCCCACAAAATGCTAATCAACGGCAAAAATGCAGTGCTGGTCGTCGCCCAGGACGTTACCGAGCGCGTGAAGATGCAGCACGACTTACAGCAAAGCCATGAAACCCTGCGCGCGCTGGTCAACGCTTCGCCCTTAGCCATTTTCCTGATTGATAAAGCCGGTACGATTCAGATGTGCAACCCGGCGGCCACGCTGATCTTTGGTTTTACCGAGGCGGAGATGCTGGGCTTTAAACCGCCGTTTATACCGCCCGAAAAATGGGACGAGTTTGATAACCTCTTGAACCGGGTACTGGCGGGAGAATCCGTCACTGATCTTGAAACCTACCGCACCCGCAAAGATGGCTCAACGATCAATGTTATCATTTCTGCCGGGGTCGTTCCCGAAGCCCCGGCGATGATGAGTGTGGTCATGGACATCACCGAACGCAAACAACTGGAGGCGGAAGTCCTGGAAAAAGAGAAGCTGCGGCTGGCGCTGAATAAAGAAGTCGAAATGCGCAATCTGCGCAACCGCTTTATGTCCATGGTGTCCCACGAATTTCGTAATCCGCTGGGGGTAATTGTCTCTTCCAGCAGCATGATCGAACGGTATTATGACCGGATGAACAGCGAGTCCCGGCGGGAACATTTTGCCAATGTGGAAGGCCAGGTGAAGCGGCTGACGGAAATGCTGGATGACATCCTCAACATCCTGCGGATGGAAGCGCTCAAGCCGGAGTTTAAGGCCGAACCGGTTGACCTGATTCAACTGTGCATGGAAAGTGTGCAGGAAGCACGCTTAAGCCGCCAGCACACCCCGCGCCAGATTGATTTTACGTGTGGCGCGGCGGCCATCGCATTACACGCGGATACCAAACTGGTGCGGCAGGCGGTGGATAATCTGATCGCTAACGCTCTTAAATATTCGTTGCCACCGCATCCGGTGCAGGTCGAAGTCTGGCAGGAAGGGGCTGAAGCGGGCATTCGGGTGAAAGACTATGGCATTGGTATCCCGCCGGAGAGCTTAAAACACCTGTTTGAAGCTTTTTACCGCGCCTCAAATGTCGGCGACATCCAGGGAACCGGACTGGGGCTGGCAATCGCTAAACAGGCCATTGAACTACACGATGGCCGCATCGAGGTCGAAAGTACGGTTGGTGGCGGCAGCACCTTCACCATTTACCTGCCGGTCAGTCATTCGTAGGCACATACCGGCGGTATTTCATTGTCCATCCCCAAACCAGCGCTGGCCTTGCTCCATACCAGGCCGCCGCTGTCCCTGCCGCGTTTAACGCAGAGCTGGTTATAGCTGGTGCTATTCCCATCCAGCGGTTTTTCTCATCATAGAAACCATCACCCGATGACGCTGTGAGGAAAACTTTTATGGATTATACCGCCCTGCCGCCCAATCAAGTCCGCCGCAGTGATCGCGCCGTGACCGATGAAGCCTGGATTCGCGCTCTGCTGCATCGCGCGCCGTTTGGGATGATCGCCACCGTGAATGACGGCCAGCCGTTTATCAACACCAATCTGTTTGTCTACTATGAACCCAACCACGCCATTTATTTCCATACGGCGCGCCTAGGGCGCACTCGTGCCAATGTGGATGGCAACGAGCGCGTGTGTTTCAGCGTCAGCGAAATGGGGCGACTGCTCCCGGCGGACGTGGCCCTCAATTTCAGCGTCGAGTATGCCGGGGTAGTGGTGTTTGGCCGCGCCTATATCGTGGAGGATGCCACCGAAGCTAAAGCCGCGCTGCAATGGCTGCTGGACAAATATTTCCCGCATCTTAAACCCGGTGTGGATTATCGTCCGACGACGGACGAAGAATTGGCCCGCACCGCAGTGTATCGCCTGGAGATTGACCACTGGAGCGGCAAGAAAAAAGAAGTCGCGGCAGATTTCCCTGGCGCATTCCGTTATGGTGAGCAACCCTGACCCTCGATAATCTCCCCCGGATTAAAAACGCGCGGCGGTTTCGTTACGAGGTCGTAATCACCCTGTAACCCCGCCGCAATCGCTATCTTCAATAATTCAGCACCAGAAACAAACAACTTCACCGATGATTTTAATGATGGGCTGCGCCCAAAACGCCGCCAGCAGTACGGGTCAATTGGTAGCGAATAATTCAACAAATTGTTGAGCGATGGTCTGCAAACTGCTAAAAACATTTCGACAGTTTGCACTGGAGTCAACCCGGCCCCTAGCCCATACTGAAACTTGCCAATTACTTTTTAATCCGTAGATGAGGCCGTTGATACCGCCGCCATTCTTCGTTACACAACTATTGCACACTTTCTGAACCCCATCTTTACATCCAAAAGTTATTACTCGTTACCCTGCTCAATCATGAGGTCTGGCTGATGCGATCCTGGCGGCTGCCGGTTATTTTATTAATCAGTGTCTATATTCTGGTCTTTAGCGTGTTCAGTGTGGGGCGCTATGAGCGCTACAACAGTTTGGGGTGGGATTTAGGCATCTTCACGAATCTCATCTGGAATGCGTCCCAGGGCCACCCGCTGCACAACAGTGTGGCCGAATATGACAACATGCTGGCGATTCACGCGCCCTATATTACCATCCTGTTCGCGCCCCTGATGTGGCTGTGGGCCGATCCTCGAATTATCCTCATCGCGCAAACGGTGATTCTGGCGCTGGGAGCCTGGCCGGTAGCGCGGCTGGCGGCGCGGATTTTCCGCTCGGAGCGTGTGCCGGTAGTCGGCGCCGCACTGTGGCTGATCTATCCGGCGCTGGGTTGGCTCAACCGGTGGGACTTCCACGAAATCGCCCCCGCTGCCACCTTTTTCGCGTTCGCCTTTGAAGCGGCGGAACGCCGCGCCTGGCGTCCTGTAACCATCTGGCTGCTGCTGGCGCTGCTGTGCAAAGAAGAAGTGGGGCTAAACGTCGCCTTTTTCGGTCTGTTTTTGTTGTGGCGCTTCCGCCGCCAACGGCGGCCCGCCTTATGGCGCTACAGCCTGGTGCTGGTGGTTGTGGGAGTCTTCTGGTTTGTGATCCATGCCTTTGTGTTGTTCCCAACGCTGCGCGGCACAGCACTGCCGATTCATGCCGCCCGCTACAACTGGCTGCTGAATCTGTCACCAGAATCAATAGCGGCGACCTTTACCCCAACCGAAATTCTCAACCGATTAGCCTTTCTGGTGAAGCTGTTGGCTCCGGTAGGCTTTGTGGCGCTGCTGGCCCCGGCAGCGTTGATTGTCAGCCTGCCGACGCTGGCGTTAAGCCTGCTCTCCGCCTATTACGCCCAATACGACATCTACACCCATTATGCCGCCGTCATCATCCCGTGTGTGCTGGTTGCCAGCATCGGCGGGGTGTTCCGGTTGTGTAGCTGGCTGGAACGCCACCATCTCCAAGGTTTGTGCTGGAGCGTGCGCTATGTGGGCACAAGCGCGGTGCTGGCCGGGATGGCCTTCTCCCCTTTCGCCGCTGGCACTCCGGCGGGCTACGAAATCTACGGCTGGGATGCGGGCGCGCATGTGACCGCGCTGGAAACGGCCAAGACGCTCATTCCACCGGAAGCCTGTGTGGTGACAGAGAATAACATCCAAGCGCACTACAGCACCCGCTCGGAAACGTATGTCCTGGGCGCGCGCGGCCATGACCACGATGGCTGCGCTTATCTGCTCCTTGATCTGGGCGACCAGCGCTACGACGATTACACCTCCGGTGAACAGGTGGCCTGTTACCAGTTCTGGTCGGGCAAACGAACGCCGATTTTCTTTCAGGACACGGTAGTCATTTTGCAATGGAACCCGGCCCCAGGCGACGCGGCGGCGGCGCAGCAGATGCAAGCCTACTGCGATGATCTCGTTCAGCGAACAACCTCGTAACGTGTTACACTGGCGGCTCCTGTGCGTTCAAGGCAAGAAGGAGCCGATATGCCAACCTGGATGATTTATGGTGCTACCGGATACACCGGACAATTGGTGGCGGAAGCAGCGGTGATAAACGGTCATCAACCCTTATTGGCAGGGCGTTCGGAAGCCAAACTGCGCTCGCTGGCCCAACGGTTGGGCCTGGATTACGCCGTTGTCAGCCTCGAAGATACCGAGCAATTAAACAAAGTGGTCGCATCCGTAGACGCGGTTTACCATGCCGCCGGGCCATTTGTTTACACCAGCGCGCCGATGCTGCGGGCCTGTCTGGCGGGCGGTACACATTACCTGGACATCACCGGCGAAATTCCGGTTTACCAGCAGGCGTTCCACTATGACAGTGCCGCGCGCGAAAAAGGCATCGCCATTCTACCGGGGATGGGCTTTGATGTGATCCCCAGCGACTGCCTCTTAAAGTATGTGGCCGATCAACTGCCGGACGCGCGCCATCTGGAAGTCGTCGTGGCCGCGCTGGATGCCACCAGCGCCAGCGGCCTTAGCGCCGGAACCGCCAAATCCGAGTTGGAAATTCTGGCGCAAACGGGAAATGTGATCCGGCGTGAAGGCCAGTTGATGGAAGTGCCGCTGGGTTGGGGTGGGCGCTGGTTTCAACTGCCGTCTGGTCGCCAGTTCATCCTGCCCTTACCCTGGGGGGACGTTGAAATGGGCTATCACACCACCGACATTCCCAATATCACCGCCTATATCGCCTTTCCGGCAGCCGCGGCGCGCGTCTTACGGATAACCAGTCCCCTACTCCGGGCAGCGGTGAAAAGCGCGGCAGTGCGCCGGTTTTTGGGGAAAATCTTAGACGCGAGTTTGCCAGGGCCAAGTTCAACGATGCGGACGGTCAGACGTTCGTGGATTTGGGCGCAGGTGCAAAATGCCGAGGGTGAAACCCGGCAGGCGTGGCTGGAAACGATAGAAGCCTACCGTTTAACGGCGGAAGCCAGTTGGCGGGTCATGGAGCGCGTTTTAGCGGGCGGTCTGCGCGGGACTTTGACCCCGGCACAGGCGCTTGGCCCGGATTTTGTGCTGATGCTGCCGGAAACCCAGCGCCATGATGTTCTACCATCGGCCCCCTGATGCTGCGGATCGAGGGAACCGATCAGGAACGCGGCGGCGCGGATGGCTCGACATAAACAAGCTGTGTTTCGAGGGCCACACCCAGGCAGCGCTCATCTTCGGCCACTACCGCGTAATGCCACTCGCCATGATCGAAACTCGCCGTCGCCAACCGCACCCGCATCCCAGCCCGGAGTTCATCATTCAAGTCAGCCACCACCAGATAGTTATATTGTTTTTGACCAAGATCAGCATCAAAAGCGGCGGCTATCGTTTCCTGAACCAGATCACGAGTCGTTGCGACTGGCGCTAAATCAGGTGGCTGAGATTGAGAAATAAACACGAATCCGCTAATAATAACAATAAGAAAAGTTGCGGCAATTACCATGAATGACAAGCGTAATTGTAGAGGAGAGGGTTGATAGCGACTATGGCGCGATTTAGCAACCGAGGTGTGAAGAGCAGAGGTAATGACATCCGTGTCTGTCATCAGACTGGTCAGCGATTCAACTTCATTTTTCATAAACTTCTTTGGTGAACCCGACATGCTTCCCCCCAAGTAAGCATTTTATAATACAAGCATAGCTCATAAGTTAATTATGGTCAACGATATTTTCACAAGTGTCATAAAGGCGTCGGGGAGTAGGAGGTTAAGCTGAGGACGGCAGCATTTATGAATTAGGGGATTTCATGATAACTTTTTTATTCCGATTGCTTGACAAGCGTAACCGTTCTCTACTACACTCTACTCCTGTAGCTCGAAGGCACAACTAAAAAGCGCTGTTTCACCACGAATAGCGACTAGGGCTGTGACAGGGCTGTTCGTTATTTTTGTTAGTCAGGAGTTTTACAAGCATGTCTCAACGGATTAGGGGTACGGTGAAGTGGTTCAGCCCGGAAAAGGGTTATGGTTTCATCACCCGCGTA
>DATALK010000551.1:0-2122 GCA_036261085.1 Phototrophicaceae bacterium
AGAAATTGAAGCTGTCGGCCCGGCTGTCCGCCGCTTTCAACCCGGCGATGCGGTTTATGGCTTTACCGGTTTTAACAGTGGGGCGAACGCTGAATACAAATGTCTGCCGGAAAAGCGGCAGTTGGCGCTCAAACCGGCGAACCTGACCTTTGCCGAAGCTGCCGCTATCGTTGACGGCGGCACTACTGCGCTGTTTTTCCTGCGCGATCAGGGAAAAATTCAGCGCGGCCAGCGGGTGTTGATTATTGGCGCGTCGGGCAGTATTGGCACGTTTGCCGTCCAGCTTGCCAAATATTTTGGCGCGGAAGTGACCGGCGTATGCAGCACCGCCAATGTGGAATTGGTGCAGTCGCTCGGTGCGGATCAGGTGATTGATTACACCCAGGATGATTTTACCCGAGGCAGTGCGACCTACGACCTGATTTTTGATACCGTCGGCAAAAGTTCGTTTGCCCGCTGTCGGCGCGTCCTCAAACCAGACGGACGGTATCTGGTCACCAATGGCAATCTGTTAGCCAACTATGCCAGAACCTTCTGGACGGCGATTGCCAGCCGCCAGAAATACATTTTTGCCTTTTCTATCGAAAAGACCGCCGCGCTGCATTTTATCCGCGAGCTGGTCGAAGCGGGGCAGATCAAACCCGTGATTGACCGCTGTTATCCGCTGGAACAGATCGCCGAAGCGCACCGGTACGTGGAAACCGGCCACAAAAAGGGCAACGTGGTTATCACCGTCGCTCCGTCCGGCCAAATCTAACCGAATGAGAATGATGGGGATGTAGGGGAGCGCCTATGTGCGCTCCCCGGCAGGCTTATTCAAACTACAGGTACAAACCATGAAATCCGAAGCAATGTGGGATCAGTTAGCCGGTAATTGGGATCAGCCAGGGGTGAGTCTGGGGGAAAACGATCTCCGCCTGATCGAAAAGACGCGAAAATATCTCGCCGCCAGCGCGGTTATTCTGGACTATGGCTGCGCCACCGGCTCCATCGCCCTGGAACTCGCCCCTACCGTTAAAACCGTTTACGGCCTGGATTTATCCGCCCGCATGATCGAGCTTGCCCGCCGCAAAGCGGATGAGCGTCAGGCCGCGAACACGAACTTCATGCACGCGACCATCTTTGATGAGCGCCTTGAGGCAGCCTCATTGGATGCCATTCTGGCTTTCAGCGTCTTGCATCTGACTGAAGCACCGGCCCAGGTTCTCGCCCGCATTAATCACCTGCTGAAACCCGGCGGCGTTTTTATCTCGGCTACGCCCTGTTTAGGCGAGAAAAATCTGACCAGCCGCTTGATCAATGTTCCGCTGATGCTCTTATCGAAGATCGGCATTCTGCCGCCCATCAACTTTTTTAGCGGCTCCCAATTGGCGGCGGCCATCACCGCGGCGTCTTTCCGACTGATTGAAACCGAAACTTTGTCTGGCCCTCCAACCTCTGAATGTTTCTTTGTCGCTCGAAAAATATAGAGGGTATATGGAAATTCAGATTTGACACTTGAAGCGCGACCTCACCCCCACTCGCTGCGCTCGTTTCCCCCTCTCCATTCGATGGAGAGGGGGTTAGGGGGTGAGGTAAGACTGATACCGCCCAATTTTCAAACATACTCTAGCAAAACAGGAGATAAATCCATGAAAGCCGCAGTGTATACCCAATATGGCGCGCCGGAAGTGCTGCATCTTCAGGAAGTCGCCAAGCCGACGCCCAAAGCCAATGAAATCCTGGTGCGCGTGCGCGCCACGCCGGTCAATTACGGCGATTTGCTGGCGCGCAATTTTGGCAACGTTTCCGCCCGCGAGTTCAACATGCCGTTCCTGCTCTGGTTTCCGACCAAATTTGTCTTTGGTCTGCAAAAACCCAAGAAACCAATCCTGGGCAGCGAATTCGCGGGTGATGTGGCCGACGGCGGCCAGGATGTGAAACAATTCAAGGTTGGCGACCCGGTGTTTGGCTATCGCGGGCCGAGTATGGGCGCGAATGCCGAATATCTGTGTGTGCCGGAAACCAGCATCATTGCCCCTAAACCCGCCACCATGACTTACGAAGAAGCCGCCACCATCCCTTACGGCGCATTAACCGCGCTGAGTCTGCTGCGGAAAGTGAATCTGCAACCCGGCCAGAA
>DATALK010000552.1:0-1691 GCA_036261085.1 Phototrophicaceae bacterium
GAAATTGACCAGGGCATTGGCGGACGCATCGGCAGTGTGGTCGGTGAGAAGCTGTGGTCACTAGCGGGCAATCATCAAGTGATGGTGGTTACCCATCTGGCGCAGTTGGCCGGATACGGCGACAAACACTATCATGTGAAAAAACTCATTCGCGGCGAACGGACTTCAACGCAGGTGTTAGCGCTGGATGAAGAAGCCGCCCGCGTGAATGAATTGGCCGAGATGCTGGGCGCGCAGGGCGAAAGCGGCAAAATCAGCGCCCGCGATATTCTGCTGCAAGCGCAGGAATATAAACACAAACATACGAAGTAAGGGCTGATCGGCAGCATGCCTGATTTCAAGCGAACTGATATGGGTGGGGCTGCCGCCCCGCCCTGAGAGTTTTCGAAAACAATCGTGCTTCAATTCAAAAAATTCGGCGACCACCACCCCGGACAGCTTTTTTCTCTGCTGTACCGCAGCTACGCGGATTACCTTAAAGCCGATCCCGGCAGGCAGGCCGCATGGCCGGCTGATTGGAAACAGTATGACCAGGATGTTTTTGCCTATCCCGACACCGTTGGCAAATGTGGCTTTGTCACCTGGCTGGATAATCAGATAATCGGTTTTGCGTCCTGGGACCCCCGGCAGTTTCCAGCATTGGGCATCATCGGCCATAACTGTATTGTGCCTGAATTCCGAGGGAACACCTTCGGCAAACAACAAATCGCAGAAATCCTGCACCGTTTCCAGATAGCGGGCTTTCAAGTCGCCCAAGTGACAACCAACGCGCATCCATTTTTCGTACCCGCCCAAAGAATGTATCAAGCCTGCGGTTTTCGAGAAGTTAACCGCCGCATTATCCCGGCTGATCCACCCTATCCGGTCATTGATTACGAGCTGGCGTTGGGAAATAGTTAAAAACAACCCTGGCTGGTTATCCGATTTTGGCAGTTTTTCAAGAATAATATCATTTTTACGGCCAATTCCGCGCCACAATCTTGTATAAATACCCCCTCAGTCTTACGCAAGCGCCAATAACCGTAACAGCACCATAAATAGGCAATCAAATCCGTTATAATCGAGCATTTCTTATTTCCTTAAGGATAAAAATAAAGTATACTCGCTATACTGATTGTTACGATCTAGCTAAACAACCGCCCATAAACATCTAGGCCAGCATCGCAGGGAGGAACATGGCCGCGAGTGACTCAAACAACCAGAACTTGCCCAATTTTAATCGTCGAGATGAAGATAAAATGGCGTTGGGGCATACCCCCTCAACGCGCAGCGCTGAATTGGTCGCCGGAGCGCGAGCGATTCTGATGAATACGCCGGAAACAACGGCGCTAGGCAGCATGTCAGGCCGCATCGTGGCACGGGTGCTGACCGAAACCGGTGGAAAAAGCAACATCCTCTGGTTTTTCCCGGCCCGCATGATGGCAATTGAAACGTTGACCCAACAGCTGATGCCCAATAAATCGGAACTGCTCCTGGTGGATGTCGCCGCCGGTTTCTCGCCGCGCGGCCTGCACATGGCGCGCGAATATCCACAGGCGCGGGTGATCGAAATTGACCTCCCCGACGTGGTGGCCGAAAAGAAACTGCGACTGAAACGGGGCCGCATTCCGCTTCCCGACAACCTGTCCTGGATTGAGGCCGACTTGGGCAAAGTTAATCTCCAGGATGTCCTCGACGGCCAGCAGGTGGAC
>DATALK010000516.1:0-1971 GCA_036261085.1 Phototrophicaceae bacterium
ATCAGACCGCGTGAGCGTTCCAAACGGAAAAACGATCATCGGTACGATGAGTAGTCTTTTTTGCATTGGGAATTGATAACCCGCTTTAACGGGTAAGGTGTGGTGGGCACATCTTGCCCGTTTTCTGCATCCGGTGCTACAGTTGTGGCAGGTTCATCCGGTTGTAACTTGGGGAGGCGTTCATGCGGCTCAAATTCGTTTTATTGATACTGGTGCTGCTGTGGCTGGCCGGATGCAGCGGTGGGGCGGTTGTGTTTGCGCCGCCGCCAGCGCCGCCGGATGAATCGCCGCTGCTGTTCGAACATCCGGGCGGCGTGTTTTCGGTACGAGTGCCGCGCCGGTGGTCGGCTGCTGTCCAGAACACAACCACACTGGCGGCGGCGGCTTTTTCCCCGCCGGAAGCCGTTGAACCGGTAGTGCGGTTTGCGGTGATGAATATGGGGGAAACGCTCGACTCGGCGGCACTGGGTGATCTCATCAACCAATATCAGACGACGCTTCGCCCTAATGCGGCCAGTTATACTGAATCGAACCGGCAGGCGATGGGCGACGGGAGCTGGCGTTTAACCGGCTTGCAGCGCAATTCCGGCGGTTGGATGCAGCCGGTGAACACCTTTATTGAGGCCACCGGGTCGCTGGTCGGCGTGATTGAGGTGATCCTCCCTACGGATACAACCCAATTGAAAGAACTTCAGACGATTGTGAACTCGTTTGAGATTAAATCCGGGGCGGCGCTGGAACCAGCCAAACCGGCTATCCTGGCGGCCAGTAGTGGCTACGGTTTGGATTTCGTGAACGTCTCCACCTGGACGAGTGCCAACGGCAGTTTTTACATTACCGGCGAGGTTGCCAATACCAGCGCGAATTGGCTGGCGCAGGTGCCAGTCAAAGCGATTCTACGCGGAATCGATCAGCTTCCAGTAGCCGAAACAGCGGATGTCGTGTTAGGACATGGCCTTCCGCCGGGAGGCTTTGCCCCGTTCAGCCTGCGTTTTGGCGGCGGCCAACCCGCGTTGGCAGTTGGCTATGATCTGATTCTCGGCGGCGAGAACTGGCAGCCCGTCAGCGATCCAACGATTTATGGACCGGAAACGCTGGAATGGACGGATGAATCTACCACCAGTCCCAGCGGTCAACTGGCAATTATGGGAACCGTGACCAACACCGGCGATCAGCCCGTGAACAGCGTGCGGGCGATTGTCACGGTCTTTGATGCGGCCCAAAAAGTGATCGCCGCCGGACAGGGCGACATTATGGCGAATTTAGCCCCCGGCGCGGCCACGAACTTCCAGATTACGCTGCCAGAAACGGGCGGCGCGGCCTCCAGTTACATTCTGAATATCCAGGGGCAGCCGTGACGATTACTCATATCTTGTTTGATTTGTATGGCACGTTAGTAGACCGGCAACGAATACAACCCGCCTATGCTCAGCAGCTTGGTCGGGTGATGGCTGAACGCTATGGCGGCAACCCGGAAAGCTGGGCGGACGCCAACCGGCGAATTGTGGCGGATTGGGACAGCTATTATGCCGATCTTGACCTCGATGGTGACAACGGCCTTGACGACCTGTGGGAAGGGCAGTTCCGCACCACACGCGCCTTGTTCCGGCTGACCAAAACTCCTGAACCTGCTGTTCCCGAACTTACAACATTAGCGCGCGAACTGCCCTATCTGGCTGCCAGCCGATGTGAAGTTTTGTACCCAGAAGTGCATGAAGTTGTGGCCCAACTGCGGGCCGCTGACCTGGTTTTAGGCGTTGCCAGCCACACAACCTCGTTGCAAGCGCGCGGCATTCTGGTTGGCGGGGTGATTGCGGACGCCTTTACCGGGCCAATTCTCGGCCCCGATGTGACCGGCGTTTTCACCAAAAACCGCGATTATTACCGCGCGGCCAAGCTCGTGCCGGAAACTTGTCTGGTGGTTGCTGACGCGCCAGATGGTCTCAAGGGCGCGCGCGCTGCCGGGATGCA
>DATALK010000556.1:0-8903 GCA_036261085.1 Phototrophicaceae bacterium
CGTTTATAGCGATAAATAAACTTAATGTAATCGCCTATGGGCTTGCAAACGAATATCTTTGTTTTTGACTGGCGACTGAAGACTGGAAGCTGGTGACTTTTTCTCAAAGACTAAACAAATGTTTGAACAAATGTTCACGCCCATACAATTTAACAATCTCTTGAATAACTTCTTGTTCGGTCATTTAACCTCCATATTATTCTTTAACAGATAAATCTGTCATCTCGGCTATATCGTCTGTCAACACAACCTCGCTGGCAGTAAATCGGACTCGCAGATTAGGCGTATCCACTTTAAACAACCGGCCTAAGGTGGATGACGAAGCCGCACTAACCTGCTGTAAGCGTTCATCAGATACTTGATTTAGAGACTGCGCTCTATAAATCAGGTTAAGATATTCCGCAGATGATCCCACGTAAAAGTTAGCTCCCTGCCAAGCGGTGGGGCCTTCAAAATAGCTTACTGGCGAGAAAACCAAATAAAACTGATCTGATAGGGCGGCCTGAACACGAATAATGAGCGTTTTATGGCTTACCCGATACTGTTCAACCTGACACACAAAGGATTCCGGGTTTTGAAAATCAAAAATATTGGTTGCACCCAAAGGGAAATCTGTTCCGGCAAAGAACTTTTTCATATTTCTTCCAATTGCAGTTGTTCGATTTTTATATCGTTACCCGCGTCAGAATTGCCGCAGCTACAACAAATGCTCTTTAAACTTTTCCCCCAGTTTTTCTCGCATGAGTTGTGTAGCTTTACCATAGTTAGTTTCCCAACGAACCATAGAAAAAGGATATGGCAGACCTAATCTTCTCAATGCTCCCCATTCCGGGTGATAAACAAAATAGATTTGGGTGTTGATTGAGCCTTTATGAACCTCTTTAAAATCACTCCAATCGAAAAAAGTGACCGTACCTAACGAATTAATTTCCACACCCTGTTCATAAAATCTCATAATTCGTCTTGGCAAAACAATACTAACAACCAGAAGCAAACACCATATCCAACCCACAGGCCCGTTACAAAAGGCGACATTATTAAGAACCAATACAGCAAGAATTAGCAGGATAATAAATGCGATCAGTTTAATAGTTTGAGGTTGGGCGCATTGAAAAAGCATTTTTGTCTGGTTCTCTTCGTCCATCTTCCTCCACCTGTGTAAAGTAAGAACAGTTCTATTCTATACCTATCAGTTCACCGGGAGAAAATTCGTTGAGGCAGGAAGGAGTACATCATGGTAGCCGGCTAAGATACTGCCGCTCTCCTGAACACCCCCTGTTCAAGCACCGAGCAAACGGTATACTCGTAAAGGCGGGGGTAAAATCCGCCCTTATTATTCGCGCTGAAGGAGTAAATGACCTTTGGGACGCCCACTTCGTATTCTGCTTTTAGCCGTCCTGGCGCTGGTTATCGTGGGAATCATCGGCGTGGGGGCGCTGTTTCTCATCTCTGGCGGCCAGCCGGTCAACTTTGTGCAAAAGGCGTTGATTCGGATAACGCTGGCATCGCGGCAGGATGAGCTGAATCGCGCCGTCAGTGACGACACCACGCCGGTACGGTTTACGGTCAATTCCGGGGATACACCGCGCGTGATCGCGCAAAATCTGGTCACAGAAAATCTGATCGCCGACGCGCCGCTGTTCGTGGATTACGTGCGGCTGAACGACTATGACCGCCAGTTGGAGGCCGGAACGTATTTTCTCAACCGGGCGCAAACCATCCCCGACATCGCGCTGGCGCTCACCGATTCGCGTAACAGCCAGTTTGCCTTTCGGATTCTGGAAGGCTGGCGGCTGGAAGAAATCGCGGCAGCCATTGATAACAATCCCTATTTCCCATTTTCGGGCGCGGATTTTCTGGCGGCTGTAGGGCCAGGAGCGATATTAAGCGAGGATTTTATCCGACAGGTCGGTCTGCCGCCGGGAGCCTCGTTGGAAGGGTTTATGTATCCTGACACGTATCAGCTTCCCGCCGAAGTGACCACCAATTGGCTGCGCGATTTTCTGACCGAAACGTTTTTGGAACGAGTCGGGCCACAAGTGCCGCTGGATGCCCAGGCGCAGGGGTTGACGCTATACCAGGTCGTCACGCTGGCGGCGATTGTGGAGCGCGAAGCCGTCCACACGGACGAACAGCCGCTCATCGCCAGCGCGTATCGCAACCGGTTGACGCAGGGAATGCGACTGGAAGCCGATCCGACGGTACAGTATCCACTCGGCAGCGCGGGAAACTGGTGGCCGCAAATCACAGCGGATAATTACAGCAATGTCATTTCACCCTACAACACCTATCTCAACGACGGCCTGCCGCCCGGCCCGATTGCCAATCCGGGGATTGAGGCGATTCAGGCGGTGGTGTATCCGGCCCAGTCGGATTATCTGTATTTCCGCGCCGACTGCCGCAGTGATGGGTATCATGATTTTGGGCGAACGTTTGAGGAACATCTGGCGAATGGGTGTTAGAAACTTCACCCCAACCCCTCTCCACCCTGTGGAGAGGGGCTTTAAAGCAATCCGTTTTAGTTTAACTCTATTAGTTATGGTGTTGGCGGCATGTGGCCCGCAGCCACAGGAAATCAGCCGCGTTGCGCTGGTAGCACCGTTCGAGGGACGTTACCGCGAAGTCGGTTACAACGCGCTGTACGCGGCGCGGCTGGCGTTTCAGGACAGGGGGCGTTCGGAGATTGAACTGCTGGCAATAGATGACGGCGGAACCGTCGAAACGGCGGTGGATCGCGCGCACGCGCTGGCGCAAGACCCACTGGTGAAAGCGGTGGTGGTGCTGGGTTACGCGGCAACAGCAGCGGAAACCCAGCAAGCCTTTGGCGATCTGCCGGTGCTGGTCGCCGGACAATGGGGAACCAAACCGGAAACGGAAAATGTGCTACTGCTGGCAAATCCGGTGCTGGCCGATATTATCACCGCCCCGTCCCGCGTAGAAATCACAGACGTGGCCCGATTAAAAACGCCGCTGGTGGGTGGGGAAGTGTTTGGCCTGGAACAATTCACCGCGCTGGAGGGGCCATTAGCGGGAATCATGATTGTCAGCAGCGGCAGTCTGCCAGAGGCGGCGTTCCGCGAACGGTATCGGGCCAGCGGGCCGTTCACGCCGGAGCCGAATTTAGTAACGACACTGACCTATCAGGCGCTAAGGATGGTGTTAGAAAGTAACATGGGCAGCCGCGCCGACATAAGCCGCAGTCTCAGCGCACATTTTCAGGCCGGATATTGGACGGACGCGCCCGTGAACACTTACCGTTATGACACGGCGTGTGTCGAACGTGGGGGCGAGATGTGTCTGGTAGCGGCAGATTGACCTCGCCCCCGTCCCCTCTCCAAAAATTGGAGAGGGGAGAAATGGCAGATAACGGCGCAAAAAACGCCAGCGATTTTTAACGCGCGCCGTAAATAGTGCCGTAGAACAGGGGCAGCGGATCAACCGGGGTGGCGCTGTAGGTAATCGCCCGGTCAAGATGCGCGCGGCAAGCGGCAAGACGGCGCTCGTCGTTGGCGTGAATGGTCACTAGCGGCGCGCCGATGGCAATGGGATCGCCCACTTTGACGTGAACTTCCAGACCAACAGCGAGATCAACCGGATCACCTTTTTTCTCACGGCCCGCGCCGAGTTCGAAAGAAGCCAGCCCCACCGCATCAGCGGCCACCTGAGCAATATAACCACTCTGGGGCGCGTTCATGGTTTCGACTAAACGGGCTTTGGGCAGCAGTGAGGGATCATCCACCAGGCGTACATCCCCGCCCTGTGCCTCGACTAACAAGCGGAATTTTGCCAGCGCTTTGCCGCCATCCAGGTGTTCCAACAGTACAACGCGAATCTCTTCGTCATTCGTCCACTGCTGGCCCCGCCCGTAGAGCCGCAGCATATAACCAGCGACTTCTAGGCAGTGTTCGCGGAAATCGGCGGGGCCGCCGCCGTTCAGGGCTTCAAGCGCTTCGATCACTTCCAGTGCGTTGCCGACGGCACAGCCCAATGGCTGATTCATGTCGGACAGAACAGCAATCATATCGCGGCCTGCATCCACACCGATGTCCACCATAATTTGAGCCAACGCGCGGGCGTCGTCCAGGTTGGTCATAAACGCGCCGCGTCCGATTTTGACATCCAGCACAATGCCATTCGCGCCAGCAGCGATCTTTTTGCTCATGATACTGCTGGCGATCAGCGGCAGACATGGCACGGTAGCGGTCACGTCGCGGAGGGCATAAAGTTTGCCATCGGCGGGGGCGAGGTCGTGCGACTGCCCCGCCAGCACGATGCCGTTTTGCCGCGCCAAACGGCGAAAGTCTTCATTGGACAGGTTGACGTTATAACCGGTCAGAGCTTCCAGCTTATCCAGCGTACCGCCGGAAAAGCCGAGACCGCGCCCGCTCATTTTGGCAACGGGGACGCCGCAGGAGGCCACCAGCGGCAACACCACCAGCGTGGTTTTATCCCCCACCCCGCCGGAAGAATGTTTATCAACCGCGTAATCGGTGATGTCCGTTAAATCCAGTACATCGCCGGAATGCGCCATCGCCAACGTCAGATTCACGGTTTCCTCACGCGACATCCCGCGAATAAAAACCGCCATCAGAAAGGCGGCAGCCTGGTAATCCGGCACATCACCGCGTGTATACGCGGCCACAAACCACTGAATTTCCTCAGCGCTTAAAGTTAAGCCATCTCGTTTTTTGGCTAACAGATCAACAGCACGCATTATTTTCTCCTTCGAAAAGGCTTTTAATATAACGCTCACTTGATAAGCCGGTCAACATGCGCCAGAATGGTTCCATTAAATTACGCTGCCATAGGAACGCCATAATGGAAGAAACAAACTTTCAACCTGAAGTATCCAACCCCCGCCAATCGCAAAACCTACTAATTATCGCGGTGATTATCGGCGTGGCAATCATCGCCGCCGGGGCGGTGATTCTGCTTAATAACAACAGCGCCAACGTCGCCGCGTCGGATTATGCGGGCCTGCAATATTCACGCACGGAGGATGGCGGTTTTGTCCTCGGTAATCCGCAAGCGCCTGTGACCATTGTCGAATTCGCCGATTATGCCTGCTCCCACTGCATCGAGTATCTCGAAACTATGAATCGGTTTATCGAGACTTATGTCAAAACCGGGAAAGCGAAATTTGAATACCGCACCTTTCCAACCAGCGGGCGTGAAGTTACTGTCTATATGGGAACCGTAGCCGTCTGCCTGAATGAGCAGCGTGAAGGCGCGTTCTGGGACGCCAAAGACGAGTTTTACCAGTTGGCGGCGACGGGACAATACAACGGCAATTCAGGCCGCGTGGTGACAGAAAAACTGAGTCTGGATTATACAAAGGTGCTGAACTGCCTCCAGACCGAACGACAGGTAGAAACAGATATTAACCTGGGGTCACAACTGGGGGTTGGCGGCACACCAGCGGTTCTCGTTCGGATTGGCAACGGTGAACCTAAGTGGATTGAAGCGCTGGGACGGACATGGGATCAAGGCGGCGTACCTTATGAAGCGATTGCCGCAGTCGTCGAACAGAATCAATAAGCGCAGAGACAAACAGAGGCGGGCTGATTAGCTCGCCTTTTGATTCAGGGAGGTCAGATGGTCACAAAAACACGAACAGCCACCGAGGTGGAAACTTTTATCGAACACAGCAAGCCGTTTATCGAATGGATGCTGAACTGGAAAGCGGGCTTGCAACCGCTGTCATTAGCCACCTTAATTAACCAACACCCGGAACAAGTCGGCATCGTCTCGGTGGATGTGATTGAGGGATTTTGCCATGTTGGGCCGCTGTCGTCGCCGCGCGTGAAAAACATCATCGCGCCGATTACGCGCCTGTTGGAGGAAGCCTGGGCGCAGGGCATTCGGGACATCGCGCTGCCGCAGGACACCCACCCCGAAGACGCAGTGGAATTCGCACAATATGGTGTTCACTGCGTGCGTGATACGGTTGAATCCCAAACGGTGGCAGCGTTCAAACAACTGCCGTTCTTTGAAAACATCGCCGTCATTGAGAAAAACTCGATTAATGCCGGAGTGAATGAGACGTTTGTCCAGTGGGTGAAAGCACGGCCCCAGATTCAGACCTGGATTATCGTGGGCGACTGCACCGACATCTGCACCTACCAACTCGCCATGTACCTGCGCATTGCCGCCAACGAACAGCAGCGGCACGGGCTGCGGGTGATTGTGCCGGTGGATGCGGTAGACACCTATGATTTACCCGTCCAAACGGCGCTGGAGATTGGCGCGACACCCCACAACGCCGAACTGCTGCATCTGGTATTCCTATATCATATGATGCTGAATGGCGTCGAAGTGGTCAGCGAGATCGCGCCGTAAGCCAACCGGGGAACGCGTGTGTGCGCTCCCCTCCCTATCTGACTCAGGGCAGACCTACCCCAGCGCCACATCGAGCATCATCATAACGGCAAAGCCGAACATCACACCAGCGGTAGCAATATCGGAATTACCGCTGTTTTGCGATTCGGGGATGACTTCCTCGACCACCACAAAAATCATCGCGCCCGCAGCAAAACTGAGTGCATAAGGCAAAAACGGCTGCGCGATGGTCACGGCTGCCGCCCCGATGACCGCCGCCACTGGTTCAACAATGGCGGAAAGCTGGCCGTACCAAAAACTCTTCAAGCGGGTGACACCTTCCCGCCGCAGCGGCATAGATACAGCAATGCCTTCCGGGAAATTTTGCAGGCCGATACCAATTGCCAGAGCAACCGCGCCCGCAAAAGTCGCTGACGGCAGGCCGCTGGCTACCGCGCCAAAGGCCACCCCCACCGCCAGCCCTTCGGGGATGTTATGCAGCGTAATCGCCAGAATCAGCAGTGTTACCCGCTGCCAGGAAGTTTTGATACCTTCGGCTTTTTCGGTGGGCATCCCGATGTGCAAATGCGGCAGAATGAGATCAATCAACCGCAAAAAACCGCCGCCCGCCAAAAAACCAACCACCGCCGGAAACCACCCAGGAATGCCCATCCCCTCGGACATTTCGATAGACGGAGCCAGGAGCGACCAAAAACTGGCCGCAATCATGACACCGGCGGCAAAGCCCAGCAGAACATCTAAGACTTTCTGATTAATTTGACGGGTAAAAAAGACCGTTGACGCCCCGGCAGCCGTCACGCCCCACGTAAACAGGGTCGCCAGAAAAGCCTGCACCAACGGGTTCAAGGTACTGAGTGTGTCCAATGGATTTCCCCCTTTTGCTGGTTAGAATTGTTGATGATAAGCGATCAGAAAATACGGCAGTGATTTTGCAGAATTAAGTCGGACATTCAATGTCAGATAAGGAGCGTGGGACAAATCCTGCCCCTACCGGTAATGTTTTTACATCTATTTAACCTGACGGGGTGCAAGAGCGTCACCCGCTGGGGAGCGCACAGAGGCGCTCCCCTACATTACCCGTCAGGCGCAACCGGACGATGAGCAACTCACTCCCAGAACGACTCCGGCAAGGCTAACGGCAGCGCGGGGCGCTCGCCCGTTTTGGTGAGCTGCCCGGCCTCAACGCGCAGCAGCGGCACGTAAGTCGGGTAATCCGGGCTGTGTTTGAACTGCCATTCGCCGACACTCCACAGCCGTAAAACGCCGTTCAGATTATTGACCGTCACCACAAAGGGCAGCCGCCGGTACAGCGCGCGCACCAGCTCTTCCCCCTGGCTCATATCGGCCCGGCGAGCCAGCATCCCCAAAGCGCTGCTCAGGCGCTTGTCAAAAATCGGGCCGCGAAATGACCAGATTTGCCGGGGGGCATTAACAACCGTCAGCAGCGGCGCAATCGTCAGCGGTTCGTCGGAGCGCACCTCGTCCAGTAATAGACAGGCCGGATTCTGGGCCAGCGCGTGACCAAGCTGATCGCCAAAAGACAGACCCGATTGAGCGCCCACCGGCCAAACCGCCCGCAACCGAGTGATACCTGGCGGCAAGCGCATCTCACCCGTGCGTTCAACAGCGATAGTTTTCTCTGGCGCTGGCAGCCAGGCCGCCAATAAACTGAGTAAAGTGGTTTTACCGGACTCTGGCTCCCCCACCACAATGAAACCCGATTCCGATTGTACCAAAGCCTTAAGGAAGATTACAGTTTCCGGCGTCCAGAAATCCGTTTCAAGCAAACGCTCCGGTGTTGGCAGCGTTTTAGGATGCACCCGAATGTCAGCGCTAAGTTGATACACTACCGGCGGCGCCATCACGCTGAGACTGACCGGACGCTCGCCCACCAGCAAACCCGTTTCCAGATAAGGCTGACCCTCGCGCAGTTCCGCGCCAGCATCCAGCAGCAGACGTTTTAAGACGCGCCGCATCTGGGCCTCATCCTGGAAGATGGGTTCCAATGTCGTTAAATCACCATGTCCATACCGCACTGCGACCCGATCAAAACCATCCAGCGAGATGGTGGTAATGCGTTCATCCAGAAACAAGGCATCCAAAGGGCCATAACTGAACAAATTGCTGTAGACCTGCCCCAAAACGTCGGCCTTTTCGTCGGGCGCAAGCTGCACCGACTCAACGGCCAGGACATAATCGGCTGTACTTAAAATCAGGCGCAGCCGTTTGGCGGAAGTATCCGCCGCGCGGACAGCGGGTGAATCCGCGCCGTATTCTTCCACAAATGCGGCCTCAATCCGCTCAACTAAGGCGGCGCGGGAATACAAGCGGCGGCCAGCCTGACCGGGAACAAACCGAGGTTCACGACGACTATCATCAGCGGACATCACAACACCTCACTCGAAAATGCTCAAATCAACCGGCTGCAAATTAGGATTGTCGTTGGGTTTACGGCCTAACTTTGCCATATCCAGCCATTGGCCGTCCACCTGCACCCGCACGATGTCCATTGTAAAATCCGTGCTGGTCTCGCTATCGTTCCGCAGCAGTGTTGATCCCACACC
>DATALK010000557.1:0-4335 GCA_036261085.1 Phototrophicaceae bacterium
TGAATGAGTGAATAAAATTATTCAGCCAGGGCATAAAACTCATGAAGCCGAGGCGGTAAAACAGGTAATTGGTGATAAAAACGCCGAATGTCCAGACGATATACAACACCCCGAACGAGCGCCGAAAACCGACTTCCAGACGCGGCGCGGCCTGCCGCATGGCAACGAACAAACCCGCGTAAACCAGTAAAATGAACCCGTAATCCAGTAACGTATTGCCTGCACCCAAAAGCTCGTCCATCATTCGCCCCATTCTGCTTACAATAAAGGTGATGAATGAACGTGCTTGAGGCCGGAGTAATCACAGTCTAAGTTTGATTATAGGTTGAGGCGATTCCCTGTACCCTAAATTCTAGGACGATTTACCTGCCCGGTTTTTGCGATCTTCCCGCATCTTCACGCCGCCGACAACCAGAATGGCAAAAATCCCGCCCATCAACAGCAGGGTACTCAAACCTGCCGGAGATTCGGCAGCGGGGGTTTCGGCGCTGGTCGGGTTCGCGGTTTCGGTAACAACCGGGGCAGTGGTAACTTCGGCAGTCGCTTCTAAGGTCGTTTCAACCGTAACTTCAGCGGTTGGTTCAGCGGCGGGGGTCGCTTCTTGGGCAGACACCGGCAGCGCTAACAGGCATAGACCAAAGCCAAACAGCGCCAGAAATCGGGCTAACTTCGACATTCTCAACTCCTAACGGTGAAGTGATTATGCCAGGATGGTTTTTAACCCATCTCGACACGAATATTGATGACGATTTATTCTAGCGTGTTGGCAAAAGAAGAGCGAGTTGTCCGCCGGGGTCTCATCAATTGTTTACTCCGGCGATGGCCCATCCTGGCTTTCGAGAAACAACAGCAAATCGGCCAGGTCTTGGAGCGTCAACCGCGCGCCAAAGTCAGCGGGCATAACGTTGGCATAGCCGGGAACCGTGTAATGTCCCGGTTGCACGATGCTTTCAATCAGATACTGCTCAATGTTATAGTCGGTCAAAGTGGGGTCGGCGAGGCGCGTCTCTTCGGCGCGGGTAAATGTGCCGTCCAGCGCGGGAGCGGTTTTGCCCGCCTGTCCCACATGGCAGCCATAACAGGCTAAGGTATCGCTGGTGTATAACAATTGGCCGTTGAGAGGATCGCCGCTCACTTCGTCCAGCAGCGTTAAAATCCGTTCGACATCGGTTCCAACAAATCGGCGTTTTTATCACCAATTACCTGTTTTACCGCCTCGGCTTCATGAGTTTTATGCCCTGGCTGAATAATTTTATTCACTCATTCATCTGGATTGGTTTGGGCCTGGGCTTCCTGTATGCGATCTCCTACCGGCGGCCCCTGTGGGAACAGTTTGTGCTGTTTGCTGTCTATAGTCTGGTCGTCAAGTTCACGGAAAACAAAATCCTGGGGACGTGGGAATTCAACCGGTTCTTTTTCGTGGATGGCAACCTGGCCTATATTATCGGCTGGAGTCTGATAGACGGCTTCTATCCGCTCGGCTCGGCGCTGGTGCTGCGGTTGGCGGCACGGTTTATGCCGGGACTGGTCAGGCCGCCGCTGCGTTTAGGGGCAGAACCCGCCGAGGCCCGGACTTAAAAGGCCGTTTCCCCGACCACCCAGGCCCTTGAATTCGGTGTTCAAGGGTCTTTCCCTATCCCAACTCTAATCTTTACCCTGGCCGGAATGGTTGTTCCGTTTTCGTTAATTTTGTACAATCCCCAGCCTGACAAATGGCAATACTTGATCTATTTCAATTACGGGCAAGAGCATAATTGGTTATAATGGAAACATCGTTGGTAATGAGATGGGTAGGGGAGTAGTCGAGCATGGCCGAAGCAACCTGGGAAAAACCGGCAGTTCCCGCAACAAAAGCCAATACCGGACGCTTAAAATTCCTCATCGGCGGGGTGCTGATTTTGGCCGCCGTTATTTACCTGATTGTGTCCGGCACGGCGGCAGGGGCGCGATATTTCATCACCGTAGATGAACTGCTGCAAAACCCGGAATACCTGGGCAAGTCGGTGAAAATTTCTGGCGCGGTCATTGGGGATACAATCCAGTTTGACAGCCAGAACCTCATCATGGATTTCAGCATCGCCAACATCCCGTCCGAATATGAAAATCTGGCGCTGACTTTATACGAAGCGGCTAACGATCCGAATGCGGTGCGGCTGCCCGTCCATATTGTTGACCAGCCCAAGCCGGATTTACTCAAACATGAAGCCCAGGCGATTCTGACCGGCAAGCTGGGCGAGGACGGCGTATTCTATGCCACCGAACTGCTGCTGAAATGCCCGACCCGCTTTGAAGAAGCCGAACCCGGTAAAGAAATTGTCGAGCCGAGCGCGTAATGACCTGAGTCAAATCAGGGGTTTTGGAATATAGATTGTATGGACACGATAGGTTTTGTACGGACACGATATATCGTGTCCGTACAGCTACTAAAGACGTTGTAAGTAAAAATCGGCTCTTAAAAGTGAATACAGGTCATAATGTTAGCTGAAATTGGTTTGGTATCAACTTTTCTGGCGTTTCTGGCGGCGATTTACGCCATTATCGTTTCTGTCTACGGTGGGCGACAGCACAATGAACAACTGGTGGTCAGCGCCCGCAATGCCGCCATGCTGACGTTTCCCCTGCTCGTGATTGCTACCGGGTCGCTGGTCGTCGCGCTGCTGACCGGCCAGTATCAAATGAGTTACGTCTGGTCAGTCACCGACCCGGCCACCGCGCCGTTTTACCGTTTTACCGCGCTGTGGGGTTCCCAAAAAGGCTCAATTCTGTTCTGGTGTTTTTTGATGAGCCTGTTTGCCGCCGCTGCGCTGCTGCTCAACTGGCGTTCCCACCGGCGGCTGATGCCCTATGTGATCGCCTACACGATGGCAACGCTGGCGTTTTTCCTGGCGCTGGTGCTGTTTTTTGAAAATCCCTTTATGCGCTGGTGGCTGGTCGGGGAACAGGCGGTGGAAGCCGCACTCATCCCGGCGGGCGGGATTGCGCCGACGGCACAGCGTCTGGCCGAAACCGCGAACGGTCTTAATCCGCTGCTGCGCCACTTCGGCATGATTATCCACCCGCCCATGTTGTACCTGGGCTTTGTCGGTTTTACCATCCCGTTTGCGTTTGCGATGGCCGCGCTGGCATCCGGCGATCTGTCCACCAACTGGATCAAGGCGACCCGCCGCTGGGCGTTGGTGGCGTGGTTGTTCCTCAGCCTGGGTTTGCTGCTGGGCGGGCGCTGGGCTTACGACGTATTGGGATGGGGCGGGTATTGGGGTTGGGACCCCGTAGAAAACGCCGCCTTCCTGCCCTGGCTGATTGGCACGGCTTTCCTGCACAGCGTCATGATTCAGGAAAAACGCGGGATGCTCAAAGTCTGGAATATGTTCCTGGTGATTGGCACGTTCAGCGCGGTTATTTTTGGCACCTTTGCCACCCGCAGCGGCCTGATTGACAGTGTTCATGCTTTCGCCCGCAGCGAAATCGGCTTCCCGATGTTTTTCTTCTGGACGATTATCACCCTGATTTCGGTGGGCCTCATCCTCTGGCGCTGGAATCGCGGCGAACTCAAAGACGACCATCAATTTGCCAATTTATTCAGCCGGGAAACGCTGTTTGTGCTGAATAATGTCGTGTTTGTGCTGCTGTTTGTGGCGATTTTCTGGGGCAGCTTTGGCGCGCCGGTGGTGTCGGAACTGTTCCTGCAAGAAAACATCACGCTCGGCACGGATTATTTCCTGCGGGTCACACCGCCGCTGTTTATCGCGCTCTACATTCTGATGGGCATTGCGCCGCTGTCGGCCTGGGGTGCAACTTCCCTGCGGCGGTTGGGAAAATCGCTGCTGCTGCCGCTGGGCCTGACGGCGGTCTTGCTGGTGGTGCTGGTGATTACGCAACATACCACCGACCCCGGCGCGCTGTTTGGTTATGGGATTGTCAGCCTCGCCGGATTTGTCGCCATTTATGAAACCTATCGCGGCGTGCTGGCGCGACATCGAAGTGTGGGCGAAAGCTGGCCGCGCGCACTGGTGGCGCTGTATGCCCGCAACCGCCGCCGCTACGGGGGGTATACGGTTCACCTGGGCATTACCATCATCGGCATCGGTGTGATTGGCAGCACTCTGTTCCAGCAGCAAACCCAGCGCACCTTGAACGTCGGTGATACGGTGGACTTCGGCGGTTACATCATGCGTTATGACGGTTTTACCAACGCCATTGCCGAGGATGGCCGCCAGATGCAAATCGCGGACGTAACGGTGAGCCAAAACGGCCAGGAAGTGGCCCACCTGCGCCCCCGCCAGGACATTTATCCGACCATGCCGATGACCATTGCCGGATCGTATTGGACCGGAG
>DATALK010000565.1:0-2089 GCA_036261085.1 Phototrophicaceae bacterium
GAAATCGCCAAGTTCCGCGCGGCGCGGCGGCTGTGGGCCAAGATCATGCGCGAACGCTTTGGCGCGAAGAATCCGCGCAGCTGGCAGTTGAAGTTCCACACCCAGACCGGTGGCAGCACCTTAACGGCGCAGCAGCCGGAAAACAACATCGTGCGGGTGGCGCTCCAGGCGCTGGCCGCGGTTCTCGGCGGCACACAGTCCCTGCACACCAACAGCATGGACGAAGCGCTGGCGCTGCCCACCCAAAAAGCGGTGCAGATCGCCCTGCGGACACAGCAGATTATCGCCTACGAAACCGGTGTAGCGGATACGGTTGACCCGCTGGCCGGGAGCTACGCGGTGGAAAATCTGACTAACGAAATTGAACGCTGCGCTTCGGACTACATCAAACAGATTGACAATTTTGGCGGCGCGCTCCCGTCTATTGAAAACGGCTTCATCAACCGCGAAATTCAGGATGCGGCTTACCAGTATTTGCAGGCCGTCGAGAAGGGTGAACAGGTCATCGTTGGTGTGAACCAGTTCACTGGCGAAGAAGAAAAAGGCCGCGAAATCATCCACATCCAATCCGGCATCAATCGCCGCCTGCACGTAAGCAATGCCGTTCGCCAGTGTAAACGCCACTTCCTGCGCCGCTGTGCTGCCCGCCTCGCGGATGTGATAACCGCTGATGCTGATGGTGTTCCAGTGAGGAACGTTGGTTTTACAGTAAGCAAATAGATCGGTGATGAGGCGCATGGATGGCCCCGGCGGGAAAATATACGTCCCGCGCGCGATGTATTCTTTCAGGATGTCGTTCTGCACCGTGCCGCGCAGTTGATTTTCGCTGACGCCCTGACGCTTGCCAACGGCAATATACATCGCCAGCAGAATTGCGGCGGGCGCGTTAATCGTCATACTGGTAGAGACTTTATCCAGGGGGATGCCCTCGAATAGCCGCGCCATATCGTTCAGGCTGCTGATGCTCACGCCGACTTTGCCCACTTCGCCCAACGCCATCGCATCGTCGGCATCGTAACCAATCTGCGTCGGCAGGTCAAACGCGACGGACAAGCCGGTTTGTCCCTGATCCAGCAGGAAGCGATAGCGCGCATTGGACTCTTCCGCGCTGGCGTACCCGGCGTACTGGCGCATCGTCCAGAAACGTCCCCGGTACATCGTGGGCTGGACGCCGCGTGTAAACGGATACGCGCCCGCTTCGCCCAGGTCGGCATCATAGTTGACTGGCGCATCATCGGGTTTAAACGCCCGCTTGAGGTCAATACCGGACGAGGTCACAAATTGTTCTTTACGCTCCTGCGACTGTTTCGCTTTCGGGGCTTCGGTTCCAGACATGAGATCAAAACTCCTTATTTAAAACTGGGAGATTGGCGGTTGTCGTTCAATTTTATTGAATCGTCCGGTTGAAAAGAATGCCGGAATTGATTTTGCGCCCCTTAGCCATTCGAGTTTACAGGCTAAACGCGCTTTCCGGCACGACCATTCCCGTGAAATTTTCAAACGTTAAATCGGTGAACGTCAAGCCAAGCGCGCGGCGCACCCGCTCAAATAACACGGCGTAACTGCCATCATAACGCGGCGCGCTTAGTAAGTTAAGACGATTTATCACTATTTCGATAGTGCCTTCGTCACCTTCGATTTCGACAAAATGGCCGTAAGGCATTTCATCCAGCACCACTTCCGCGCCGTCAAGTTCGTAGGTAGTGCGGTACTTTTCATAAACCATATAGGGGCTATAACCCAGTTTGCCGAGAATGGTTGCCATCGCGTCAAAGTCGCTGACTTCAACCTCGGCTTCAAACCGGCTGGTGATGCCGTTGACCATCCGCCCTTCCGCTTTGTAGGTCAGCCGGGTGCGGGTGTCCTGCCGCAAGCGCAGCACCACCCCGGCGGGGGTCAGGCTGCGATCCGGGTCATCGTAACGCACATTGCGTTCGTAGATGCGCGGTGCGGTCAATTTCCCGCCGAGCGTTTCCAGCCGCGTCTGCACGGCTTCCAGATATGGCACATAAAGTTTCACTTCAGTTTCGATGTAATTGGACATATTCGCTTTCAAGTTCTATTGATTGATCCAATATCGCTTAGTTCT
>DATALK010000569.1:0-8319 GCA_036261085.1 Phototrophicaceae bacterium
TAAACTGGCCGACGCAAGCCATTGTTCGTGCGCAAAAGGCCGCCTGCCGGGAGCAGTATGCCGAACTGCTGGCCGAACGCGACCAGGCCGCACCCGGAGTCGGTTTTCTGGCGCTGGAACTCCACCTGAATCAACTGGCAACCCTGCTGCAATGGATTGATCGCTGCGAGATGCACGACCAGGATAATAGTGATCAGTAGGTAAAATGTAACAGAATTTGCCGTATTGATGTTAGCGGTTTTTATGCTGTTTTCGAAAATTCAAACCTGTCAGACTTTAATCAAACGACAACTGAACCAATTGGCAATTTTTTGACAGCGGATTGGGCGCTGTGAGTTGCAACCATAGGAGGAATAGAGATGAAGCGCGCAAAAGTAATCGGTTTCCTGTTATTGGCGTGGTTGGTTCTGGCCCTGCCGCTGCAAGCGCAGGAAAAACCAACCTTAACGATTTTCGCGGCGGCATCGCTGACCGATGCTTTCACGGAAATTGGCGAGGTGTTCCAGGCGGCATACCCGGAGGTGGAACTGGTCTATAATTTTGGCAGTTCGTCCGCCCTGGCAACGCAATTGGTTGAAGGTGGCGCGCCCGCTGATATTTTCGCCAGCGCGAATGAAAAACAGATGAAAGTGGCGGTAGACGGCGAAAGAATTGGCTCCGAACCGGTGATTTTTGCGCGGAACCGGCTGGTTCTGATTGTTCCGGCAGAAAACCCGGCGGAAATCAAATCGCTGGCAGACTTGGCGACGGCGGGGATTGATTTAGTGCTGGCCGCGCCGGGAGTGCCGGTACGGGACTATACGGATGCCATGCTGGAAAAGCTGGCGGCAGACCCCGCCTATGGTGCGGCTTATAAAGACGCTTTTCTTGCCAATCTGGTCTCTGAGGAAGATAATGTGCGGCAGGTGACGGCCAAAGTCGCGCTGGGAGAGGCGGAAGCGGGAATTGTGTATTCATCGGATGTCACACCGGATGTGGCGGAACAGGTCATTGCGCTGCCGATACCGGATGCGGTTAATACCCTTGCGACCTATCCGATAGCGATTACCAATGACAGCGCTAACCCCGAATTGGCGCAAGCCTGGGTTGATTTGGTAACGGCGGAAACCGGACAGAAAATTTTGGTGAAATGGGGCTTTATTGAACGCTGCCCGGTGGCGGTAGAGGTTACAGCGGAAGCGACCCTTGAGGCGACTTTGGAAGCTACGGCTGAGGTTGAATTGACCCCGGAGGCCACGCCGGATGCGGCTGGCTGTTAAGACTCAAAAGGCGGCAGTTTTCCCCGTGAAGCCGGTACGTTTTTCCATTGGTAAAGTGGCGTTGGCGGCGGCCAGCGCCCTTTTTGTGCTTTTGCTGGCACTGCCGTTGGTGGCGCTGCTGTTACGCAGCCTGGAAACGCGCGCCTGGGAACGAGCAACCGGCTCTGGCATTCCTGAAGGGTTGGCACTCAGTCTGTTCACAACGCTGGCAACCGCCGGTATTACACTCCTGCTGGGAACGCCGCTGGCCTATGTGCTGGCCCGCTGGCAGTTTCCCGGCAAACGCGCCGTCAATATTCTGATCGAACTGCCAATTGTGCTGCCCCCGGCGGTGGCCGGGTTAGCGCTGCTGGTGACTTTCGGGCGGCGGGGCTTGCTCGGCCCAGCGCTGGCGAGTATGGGGATCGCGCTGCCGTTCAGCACGCTGGCCGTTGTCGTGGCGCAGACGTTTATCTCCGCGCCGTTTTATATTCGCTCGGCGGTGGTGGGGTTTAAAGGCGTTGAGCGAGAGATTGAAGAGGCCGCGCAGGTGGATGGGGCGGAGGGTTTCGCTTTGTTTCGCTGGATTACCATGCCCCTGGCCGGACGGTCATTAGCGGCTGGTCTGGCGCTGAGTTGGGCGCGGGCGTTGGGGGAATTTGGCGCTACCATCCTGTTTGCTGGAAGTTTGCAAGGCCGCACTCAGACGATGCCACTGCTGGTCTATAATGTCCTTGAACGCGATCTTAACGCGGCCATTTGGTCGGGCCTGCTGCTGGTGGGCATGGCTTTAGCCGCGCTCCTGTTTTCCCAATGGATTGCCCATAAAACCGAAACCGAATAGTTTATGACCGCGCAAGTCGTGTAAGGTAGCTTAAAAGCGGTAAAAACTGGGACACGGCTTGAGGTTTATATGCGGGTAAATCCTTCTCGGCGGGCTTACGCGATCACACTATTTTTGATTTTACTGGTTTGTTACGGCTACTTTATGCCAAAGTGGGCGGATTGGGGCGCGAATTCCCGCGCTGATCTGGTGTACGCTGTCGGTGACAAAGGCGTCCTATACATTGACGACTATCATGAAAACACCGGCGACAAAGCCCAATTTGAAGACCATTATTACACCGATAAATCGCTCGGCCCATCGTTGGTCGCGCTGCCCTTTTATCTGGTTTTTAAGGCCGTTGCCGCACTACCGCCCATTGAACGCTTTATTGAGAGCGGGCAGGGTCTCGGCTCGTTTAATGATACGCTGAACCCGGATGGGCAGGGCGTGCGCCCAGAGGCGGTCTATCAAGGGCTGGCGCTGACGTTTATGACGTTTTTTGCGATGGCGATTCCATCCGCCATTTTAGGGGTAGTGGTTTTTTTGTTTGCCGCTCGCTTTGCTAACCGCGATTGGTATGCGTTTATTCTGGCGCTGGCTTTTGGGCTGGCGACAATTGCTTTCCCCTACAGTAATGTCCTGTACCAGCACCAATTGGCCGCTTTTGGCGCGTTTGTGGGCTTTTTCCTGCTGTGGCGGGTGATTTACGAAAAGGCCAGTTTAAACTGGTTATGGGTCGTGGGGCTGCTGTTTGGGCTGGCAACCATCACCGAGTATCCCGTCGTGCCGTTCCTGGGGATTATCTTCCTGTGGGCGATCATCAAAATGCCCAACCGACTGGCGTTGTACCGCGTGGTGCTGGCCGCCGTTCCGTTAGGGCTGATTTTCGCGGCCTATAACTATGCGGTTTTTCGGACACCGCTGCCGGTGGGGTATGAATATTCCACGAACTGGCA
The DNA here is from genome assembly GCA_036261085.1 of Phototrophicaceae bacterium. Lineage (GTDB taxonomy): Bacteria > Chloroflexota > Anaerolineae > Aggregatilineales > Phototrophicaceae > CFX2. Next base: position 3,021 of record DATALK010000569.1, read on the forward strand.
GAACGAACACCAGACCGGTTTTATGAGTCTGACGACGCCATCTTTAGAGCGGCTGTATGGGCTGACGTTTAGCCCGGTGCGCGGCATCTTCTTGATTTCGCCCTTTTTGCTGCTGGCAGTTCCCGGCTTTTTCACGCTGTGGCGCGAACAAAAAGACCAACGCGGTGCCGCGATTGTGATTGATCTCGTGGTGATCGGCTTTTTTACCTACAATGCGGCCAGCAGCATGTGGTGGGGCGGGTTTACGGTGGGGCCGCGTTATCTGATTCCGATGCTGCCGTTCCTGACGCTGCCGATCATCTTTACTTTGAACCATTGGCTTCAGCGTTTGTGGGGAAAACTGCTGGTGGGGCTGCTGATTGTGGTTTCCCTGGCGAATGTCTGGATTATGACGATTGCGGGACAGGGGTGGCCGCCGGTAGACGAATGGCCGCTGACTTTTGCCCAGATGAATGCGACCAGCCCGCTGGTTGATTACTCCCTGCCGCTGTTTCTGAAAGGGGAAATTGCCCGCAATTATGGCATTATCCTCGGCCTGCGCGGTTTTGCCAGCCTGCTGCCGCTGTTGATCGCGGTTGGCTTGATTGTTATCGTTGTGCCGCGCCTGGTTAGCCGCCGTCAGCAGCCCCAGCCGCAGCTTAAGCCGGTTGCCGGAGGTACGCCGTGAACTTGACTTCGACGCTCACTCAGCCGCGTAATGCGCGCTGGTTGGCTCTGGGATTGTTTCTGCTGACGATCCTGACGCGCCTACCGTTTGCCAGCCAGTATCTTTACCACTGGGACTCGGTCAATATGGCGTTTGGCATCCTGGATTTTAACGTTCCAGCCGGTGCGCCACAGTATCCCGGTTACATCGTTTATATTGTCCTGGCGCAGCTTGTGAATGCGCTGTTTAACGACCCGCAGCGAACAATGGTCTTTATCAGCATCCTGGCTTCAGGCTTGTCGGTTGTGACCCTGTTTTACCTGGGGCGGGCGCTGTTTAACCCGCTGACGGGCCTGCTGGCGGCGGTGTTTTTGTTAGCGAGTCCGCTGTTCTGGTTCTACAGCGAAATCGCGCTGCCGCATACACTGGATATGTTCACCGTGATTCTGGCGGCTTACCTGTTGTACCGGATTATGGTGGGGCAAACGCGCTGGCTCTGGTTGACAGTCGTGTATCTGGCGCTGGTCGGCGGTTTTCGCCAGCAGACACTCATGTTCCTCGCGCCGCTGCTGCTGTTTACCTGTTACCGGCTGGGCCTTGTTAAAATCGTGCTGGCGTGTGTCCTGGGAGCCGTGACGATGGTGGCCTGGTTTTTGCCGCTGATGGTTTATAGCAACGGCATTCAGGCGTATCTGGCGGGTTCTAATGCGTATTCGGCCAGCTTTTTTAACACCACCAGCTTACTGGCCGGGGCTGGACTGTTTGGCCTGCGGCGGAATCTCATCAAGTTGGTGTCTTACACGTTGTACGGTGGGGCGCTGGCTTTGATCCCGCTGCTGTACTGGTTGCCCTGGCTGCGCCAGCCGCGTGCCTGGCTGACCAATCGTAAATTCTGGTTTTTAACGTTGTGGCTGGCGCCTGCGTTGGCCTTTTATGTCGTGATTCATATGGGGCAGCAGGGGTTAGTGTTTGTTTTCCTGCCGGCACTGCTGCTTGCCAGTGCCGAAGCGCTGAATCGACTGCTGGGTGCGCGTCCGGCGCTACTGTGGGGTAGCACGGCGGCTGCCGTTGTGCTTGGCACTGGAATTTTTGTCCTCGCGCCGACCTATCCGCTGGGTGAAACTGGCCCCAAACTGCTGACCTACAGCACCCTGCGCGAAAGTGACAGCCGCTTGCACGACCAGATTACCACTGTGCGCGCGAACTTCAAACCGCAAAACTCGCTGCTGTTGGCGGCCAATTGGCGGCACATTGAGTATTATCTGCCGGAATATCAATTTGCCCGCTTTGACATCGGTGCTAAATATGAGGTAGACGAAGGGCAGGCCAGCGGCGCAGATTACGTTAATCAGCCCATAACTGGTGAACAGTTGGGTTTGACCGCTGAGGATGGGTGGGAAGTTGTGGTCATGGATGCGGACTTGCTGGCGTTTAGCGCCAATCCCTTAGAACAGATCACGGCGGCAAACGGTTTTCAACTGGCGTATTTGCCCCTTCAGGCCAACGAGGCTTACTGGACGGATGGGCAGACTTTCGGCTTGTGCGCGAATGAACAAGCGTCAAAATAACGAGTCGGTGGTTCAGGTCGGGCGGAAGTCCCTGTTTGCCTGACCTTTTAACGGTTAGTTGCTACTGCCATTTGGGCTGACGGGTACGGTGAAAACAAAGCGCGCGCCTTTGCCCGGTGCGGGTTCATAATGGATTTCACCGCCGTGAATGGAAATCATCCGGTTCACAATGGCTAGTCCCAGACCCGTGCCGCCTGCCTTACCATGCGTAAAAAAGGGTTCAAAAATCGTCGCTACGATGTGTTCCGGGATGCCGGGGCCGTCGTCCGTAACGCTAAAACGAACCTTGTCACCGTCGTTTTCCGCGCTGATTTCGACCTTTGAGCCGCCGTTCAGTTCAATGGCGTCAATGGCGTTATTTACCAGATTCTGGAAGACACGGATGAACCGCAGGTCAACATTAATGATTTCGTCGCTCACCGTATCATAATTTAAAATTATCTCGACGGGATTTTCCAGTCCCGGGGGAATCAGCATTCCGCCGACCTGTTCCATCATAGTTTTAACCGGCATCGGTGTCTTTGTGACTTTACTGTCGCCCGAAACGTAATCTAGGATTTCCTGGGCCATGTCCGAGAAGGTTTGGATGAACTTGATAATTTGCCCCGCAAAGAGGTGGCGTTCTTCAAACGATAGGTCTGATTCTTGCAGTAGTCCGGCATAACCCATCGCGTTCGACAGCGGTTTTTTCATATCATGGAACAATCCGGCGACAGTTTGCCCGATGATGTTAAAACGTTCCGCGCGGCTTAACAGTTCGCGCGCGCGCTGCAAATCTTCGAGCGCCGTGACCAACTCATTGTTGCGATCCACCGCATACAGGAACAGTGATGTATTCTGGGCCAGGGTTGTCAGCAGATTAACATCATTGGCTTTAAAGGTTTTGTCTTCCGCTTCATATAGGAGAACCAGGGCGCCGAGCAGTTTTTCATTGTAACGCAGGGGGACACACAGGAGTTTTTCGCCATCAAATAACTGGGCGTCTTCATAAGCGTACAGGGTACTTAGGGCCAGTTCGTGGACGCGCCCTTCCCAGAAATCCGTATTGAATTGATCGCTCAGTGAATTCACGGGTACAAGACTGGAATTGAGGGCATCCCAGGAGTAGACGACTCCGGCATCGGCCCGGATAATACGATTGGTTTCCGCGAGAATCGTTTTTAGCAGTTCGTCTTTAGAAACGCCCTGTACGAAGCTGGTTTCCAACCGGTAGATGAGATTCAATTCGTCATAGCGGGCCAGCACTTCATCGGATAACTGCTGCCGCCGCTGGACTTCCAGCGCCAGTTGGGACAGGGTCAGCGCCAGAAAATCTGCCGCTGGTGTCAGCGGGGCGTCGGGATGGTCAGCATATACACGCACTTCGCCAACGGTTTCACGGTCAGCGTAAATGGTGGCTGTCGCGCAATGAGGCAGAACCAACTGCGGATCGCCGTAATAAATATGATTTTCGGCGTCAACAATGATAATGGTCTGACCCTGGCTCACCAGCGCTTGGAAAGCCGGGACAAGCCTATCCAGTGTCGTCAGCGGTAACACGGCGCTTAAGTTATTTTTCCCCACAAACGACCTTCCCTCTCAGGTTTTACTGGTTTAACCACCGGAGTATGTTTTATTGTATAACATCCGATTGCCCGGTGCAATTCAAGCTACAATTTCCAGATGTCGGTCAGCCGTGTAGTTAGATAGGAGGGATCAAACGGCTTATTCATAAAGTCGTTGGCTCCCAGTTGTTCCGAATGCTGGCGATCCGTTTTAACACCCCGCGCTGTCAGAATAATGATGTAGGGATCATAATTCGGCATCTGCCGGACATGCTGGCAGACATCATACCCGTTTAATTTGGGGAGCAGCACATCTAACAAGATTAAGTCCGGGTGTTCGCGTTGGATCACGGTTAGGGCTTCCACGCCGTCTTCGGCCAGTAAAATCTGAACATCCGGGACGTGCATTCGTTCGATGATGTGACTCAATAAAATTCGGACCAGGTCTTCATCATCAACGATGAGTACTTTATGATTTCGGTTCGCCGCGTTTACCGGGGATACCTTTGGGTTATCCAGGGTGAGCATAAGCCGCCTTTATACCTTTTGTATGATTATCACTCCAATTATATGCCCATTTAAGCAATTGAAATGAAAAACTCATCAATTTTCTGAGTTTACCGTTATGAAAAGGTATTTGTTATGAGGCTGAGTCAGGGTACGACCAACGCCGTACCCTGATGATAATTCGGTTAGCCCATGTTGCGGATAATCGCCGTTGCAAATTCGCTCGTTTTGACCTCGATAGCGCCGGGCAGTTGGCGGGCAAAATCGTAGGTGACAATCTTTTCATCGAGGGTCTTTTCATAACCGATGGTGATGAGGTCGGCGGCTTCCTGCCAGCCGATGTGTTCCAGCAGCATCACGCCGCTGAACAACAGCGACCCCGGATTGACTTTATCCAGATTGGAATATTTCGGGGCGGTGCCGTGCGTGGCTTCAAACAAGGCGACAGCGTCCCCAATGTTCGCGCCGGGGGCAATCCCCACGCCGCCCACTTCCGCCGCAATCGCGTCACTCAGATAATCGCCGTTCAGATTGGGGGTGGCGATGACTTCAAACTCCGACGGGCGCAGCAGCATTTTCTGGAACATGATGTCGGCAATCACATCCTGAATGAGAATTTTACCTTCGGGAACTTTGCCGCCGTGTTTGGCTTCCACTTCTGACCAGGGAATGGTTTCGTTCGGGAATTCCGCAGCTGCGACTTCATAGCCCCATTTCTGGAACGCGCCTTCGGTATATTTCTGGATATTGCCCTTGTGCATCAGGGTCACACTTTTGCGTCCGTGCTGGATGGCATACTGGATGGCCGCGCGTACCAGGCGTTTGGAGCCAAAAGCGCTGATCGGCTTAATGCCTAAGCCGGCGTCTTCAAAAAATTCCGCGCCGAGTTCTTCCCGGAGGAATTTGGCGAGTTTTTTGTTTTCCGGTGAACCGGCTTCGTATTCAATCCCGGCGTAGACATCTTCGGTATTTTCGCGGTAAATCACCACATTGACTTCTTCAGGGTGTTTAACGGGGCTGGGGACGCCGCGATA
>DATALK010000570.1:0-9800 GCA_036261085.1 Phototrophicaceae bacterium
CATCAAGCACGGTTTCCGCCACCGCTACATAGGCCGGAATGTCCTTTTGCCAGAAAATATCGCGCGCGCATTCCGCACAGGTGCGCGCGATTTCGGCCTGCCCATGCGCTCCCAAAAAGCGCGCGTGGCGCAGGAACACCCAGGCGATGCGCACAATGACCGGCGACTCCCGCACGAGGGCGGTGATAAGCTGCCAGGGGTCTTGCTTGATTAATTCCAGCGTGGGGGCCTGTTCTTTTAAATACAGGTAACGGAGATAAATGTCCACTTTTTCAAACGAGAGCTGAATGCCATTCGCAAATTCTAACGCCAGGTTTAAATTCTGGCGGGCCTCGCTGTACTGCTGGTGGTGAAGCGCAATTGCGGCCTGCGCCTGATGCCCATAGACCATCAGATAGGCATAAACTTGCGGGTTTTTGTGCATGACTTCGGTGGTGGTGGGGTGGACATAATCCTCAAAATAGAGGCTGGCGTCGTCGTACCGCGCTAAATCCACCAGTGTTTTAAACTTCCCAATCTGGAGAAATCCCAACGGACGGTTACAGGGTTCCGTTGCGTCCGATAACTTTTCACCCCGGTTAAAAATCGTCAGCGCTTGTTCATACTCGCCAACTTCGTGGAAGTACTGGGCTTTATTATTAAGAATGCCCATCATGCCGGGGATGTCATTCCGTTTTTCGTAGATGGCAAACGCTTCCCATAACAATTTATGGGCGCGCTCTTGCTGCCCCACCACGATATCCAATCCTGCCAAAACTTTTAACGCCATTGCCTCCGCGATGGCAAATTGATGTTTGCGCGCTTCCTGGAGCAGGTGTTCCAACTGGCGGCGGTCTTTGGCCTCGTTGACTTCACCATGATTGATGCGGTTGAACGTTTCGGTGATGAGATTCGTGATAAATTTGGCGGCGGGATTATTTTCATCGGTTTGCATCGTGATGAACTCACTGTCTCTGGTAGACTCAAGGCCATTATATACCCGATTTTCGCTTAATACAGATATTAGCATAAGGGCGCTCTAAAAGCGCCCTTACTATTGTCTCAAATCTTACAGTCTGTAATTGTGGAAAATGCCCAAATAGCGGGTATGGTTATTTACCGGGTCAGTTCGTCGAGGCGATCCACGTACCGCGCCAGCACCGCAAATGTCTTTTCGACGGCTGCCGGGGTGGTCATGTCTACGCCAGCCAATTTCAGCGCGTCCATCGCATACAGCGAACTGCCCGAACTGAGGAACTTGCGGTAATTCTCCACCGCGCCCGGTTGGCCCGCGATAACCCCTTCGGCCAGCGCATGGGCGGCGGAAATGCCGGTGGCATACTGATAGACGTAGAAATTCATATACATATGGGGGAACTGCGACCAGGTGATGCCCACCCGCTCCCGGTCAAAGGTCATTTCGCTGCCGTATCCTTCCGCGAACAGGTCGGCCATCAGCGCATTCAGGCTGTCGGCGGTCAGCCCTTCACCGCGTTCGGCGCGCTGGTGGGCTTCCAGTTCAAACCGCGCCAGCGTCGGCATGATAAAGAAGTAGCGGTGGAAGTTATTCATCGCCTCTTCGATCACGGCGATCTGGAAATCACGATCCGTGTTGGTTTGCATCAAATAATCGCGCACAACGGCTTGATTGAAGTTGGACGCCACCTCCGCCACAAACAATGAATAGCGGGCATAGACCGGCGGTTGGGTTTGCCAGGTGTAATACGAGTGCATGGAGTGGCCGAGTTCGTGCGCCAGGGTGCTGAGGTCTTGCAGGCGCTCGTTGTAACTCATCATAATAATCGGATACGTCCCCTGCCAGCCGAAGGAAAACGCGCCCTGGCGTTTGCCCTGGTTCGGGTAAATATCCACCCAGCGCTGTTCCAGGCAGCCGCGCCGCAGCGTTTCGGCGTAATCGTCACCCAGGCGTTTCATGCCCGTGCTGATCCATTCCACCGCCTGCGGATAGGGAATCGTGGGATGATTGGCCGTCAGCGGCGCCCAGATGTCATAGGGATGCAGCGTTTCCACGCCCAAGGCGCGGCGGCGAATCGCCCAATAGCGGTGCCACGTCGGGATATTTTTACGGAAGGTCTCAATGAGGTTGTTAAACACGGCCACCGGGATATTGTTCTCAAACAGCGCCGCTTCCAGCGCCGATGGATAGCGCCGCGCCTGGGCAAAAAACACATCCCGTTTAATGGCCGCTGTCAGGTTGCTGGCGAGTGTGTTCTTAAACGCCAGATAGCCGTCGGCGTAATTTTCCCAGCCGGTGCGCCGGGTTTCTCGATCCGTGCTGTCCAGCAGTTTGTTAATCGTCCCCTGGCCGACGGGCAGCGTTTCGCCGCTGCTACTCATCGCCGGTTTAAACGGGATTTCGCTGCTGGTCAGCAGATCAGCCGTATTTTCGACCACCCCAAACGGATCGGTTGCCAATCCCAGGACTTCTTCCACTTCGGCGGAACGAACATGCGCCTGCCGCCGGAACAGGTTATCTATATATTGTTCCAGGTGTTGGAGGCCCGGTTCGGTTTTGACCCACTGGCGCAGCGTGTCCGCGCCTACCGCCAGCAGTTCCGGTTCCACGAAGGCCGTCAGCGCGCCAAATTTGCTGAACAAGGCCCCGGCCTGACCCACCATCGCGGTGGCTTCCTGGTCGTTGGAGTCGCACGATTGGGACATCACCGCATAAACATAAATGTGACCGACGCGCTGCATCAGGGGTTCCATCGTTTGGTAAAATTCGACCAGGACGGCGGGGCTTTGACCCAGGCGGCCCTGGTACGACGCCAGCACCTCGACGCCGGGCAGCAGGTGTTTAAATTCAGCGTCCCAGGCCGCGCGCGAGGCAAACACACTCTCGGCGTTCCAGGTATGTTCTTTAGCGATTTCATGGCGCGGTGGAAATTTAACAGTTTGGGCGGTTGCCATCGTGACTTCCTCACTTTATGCACTTAAGAGGTTTAGGTGATTATAACGCGGTGGCGGCTAAAACGCATCTGGTTGGGCGCTCGTTACCGCAAACCGCATTGGGATTCGTTTTTGCGGACCTTTTAATTGATATTTCGTTAAAATTTAAACGGTAAAGTAATTATATCTGAATTGTTGTTCGGCAATTCAGCCGTTATAATCGAATTTATAAGGGGTTAAGGGGAGCTTTATGGCGATTCAGGTTAAGTGGCTGGACGACGACAAAAAGACCGTTGTGCGCGAATTTGTGGGTGCCTGGACGTGGGAAGAATTTTACGCCTCGCAGGATGAAGTGAACGTCCTGCTGCGCTCGGTGGACTATAACGTTCACCAGATTATGGATTTCCGGCAGGCGTCTCGCGCGCTGCCCGCCAATACGCTGACCCACATCGGCCACAGTGGCAAGGCCGTCCCGCCGAATCGCGGCAAAAGTATTGTGGTGGTGCAAAACGCTTTTTTCAAACAAATGTATGGTTTGTTAGACCGCATTTTCCCCTCGGTGACAGAGCGGGTGGTGTTGGTGGCAACCTTTGAAGAAGCGCTGGAAACCCTCCGCGCCGGGGAAAAGTCATAAACCAATAAGTTTCTGCGATCATCTGGCGCGATTGGCGGCAGTCGTGGGCTGGCGGTCTGCCGCTGCAAGTGCGGTTGTCTGTGCCCGTGCGTGGTTTTCCGTTGGATCCTCCCCCGACAACCGTTAATTGGGATGCTGTCTGAATTGTTTCAGCGACAGATGGCCTTTACAATCAAATTTATACGTGCTTAAGGAGGGGTGGATGGCAATTCAGGCGCGGTGGCTGGATAACGATAAAAAGACCGTTGTGCGGGAATTTGTGGGAGCGTGGACATGGGAAGAATTTTACGCCTCGCAGACTGAAGTCAATGATCTGCTGCGCTCGGTGGCGTATAACGTGCACCAGATTATGGATTTCCGGCAGGCCTCTCACGTCCTCCCCGCCAACACCCTGACCCACATCGGCCACAGCGGCAAAGCCGTGCCGCCGAATCGTGGCAAAAGTATTGTGGTGGTGCAAAACACGTTCTTCAAACAAATGTATGGTCTCTTAGATCGCATTTTCCCCACTGTAACGGAGCGCGTGATTCTGGTGGCGACGCTTGAAGAGGCGCTGGAAGCCATCCGCGCCGGGGAAAAGCCGTAACCAATAAAGCCATTGTTTTGCCCTCGGTTGACCTGTAGCGACATCATAACCAAAAACGCCAGCAGCAGAACCAACATCGATTCAGATGTTTGTTGATTGATTTTCCCCAAATCCCTCGACTATACTATCGTACTGTATAATGGTGAAACAGGAGGGGAAATGACGCCATTACTCAAACGTATCCACACCTTTGAACAGAGTTCATTGGGCTGGCAGCTTTCGGGGGCCGCCCGCTCTATACTATTTATGATCGGCATGATAGGGCTAGTTCCCTTCTGGTTCGATAATAATCCACTACCCGAACGGATTGAAGCCAAATTCAGCCTGATATTGCCCGCCAGCGCTTACGATTTTGGTTGGTATCGCTGGTCGGAAAGCGGTCATGTCACCCTCGCCAAATTTACGGTTGCGCTGGATGACCTCGAACCCACATTGGAATCCATTGAATGGAATCTTGAAGACTGCTGGAGTGAAGACCGGGAATGGGATTACATGCCTGAGTTTTACACCGATGATAGTCTTTCCTGGTGGCAGCCCTTTGAAGCCACGAGTTTTGAGGGCCTGAGTTGTTATGATTACAATCCTAAAGGGTGGGCGGACAATTACAACCTGATGGTGGACTACAGCGTGCCGGAGGTCGCTACCGTCTATCTTGAGGAATATTCGGTGGATGCGGAAGGTCGGCGCGCACTTTGGGACGAAATTGAAAAAGGAGATGGGGCATGATGGAAAAGAAAAGCCTCAGCGCCCATCCCTATAATTCCGAAAACGATGTCGGGAAGGTTTTTCTTCTGTTTTTAATCGGCGCTATCTACGGCATTGTTTCCATTCTTCTTCAGCGCCTGAATTCCTCATTCCCACCCCATGTCATACTGATCCTCATGCTGTTCACGCTCATTAGTATCTGGGCCGCCATACCAGCCAGTTACCGTTTATGGCTGCGCCCCGGTATTGAGGTGTATGCCGATGGCCTGCATTATACAGACCGGCGCAAAACGCAGTTCTGGCGGTGGGAGGAAATGGATGACTTTCGTTCATATGGGGCCTCCTCCTGGCAGATGGGGCGCTACTGTTTGTATCACCAGGGCCAGCGGATTCTGATCCTGGATGAACGTTTTCTGCGCGCGATTGAGTTAGTAAATCATGTTTTGTCAGAACTGCAAAAACAGCGCGGTTATGAACGGGTCTTGGGACGCAATGAAACCCTTTACCTGGGCCGCTTACAGATTCAACGCGCTGGACTGCATCTCAACAACGAGCAGATCCGCTGGTCGGAGATGAGCATGATCTGGCAAAAAACCCATTTCACCGAAATCCAAATTGATCGGAAGCAGCAAAAACCGATCAAGCTGAATGTTCATGGCCTGCCGGATGCGCCGTTACTCATCCAATTTATCTCGCTTACGGTTGAGAATCTGAAAAAGTCGCCCACAAAGGTGATCTGGCCGGCGAACAAACCTAAACCACCGCTGCTTGAAGCCCAACTCATTCAAAGAAATATTGTGCTGCCGCTGCTGCTGGCAAGCCTGGGTTTGGCGGTGAGTGGTATCATCCTGAGTTATGGGGTGGTGAATAGCTGGCAGTATCATCTGATTGATGCCCGTTGGCTTTTACAGGGATGGTCGGCGCTGATTATCCCCGGCATTTCGCTTTCTGTGTTTATTACTGCCGTTCGGGATTTGCTGGAAAATCCGCGTCTGGTGCTGGATGAAATCAGTTTGCACCGTTATACCCGCTCCGGTGAAACCCACTGGCGGTGGCTGGATATTAGCGAAGTTAATGTCATCCGGGCGTATCGCTGGTTCATCAGGCCCAGTATCGGGCTGGCCTTGAAGGATAACACTGGCGCAACCGTGCTGGTGGTGGATAACCGCTATTCGGAGATGCCACTGCTTAGTAACACGGTTCGAGAGGTTTACACTAACGCGCTGTTACCGATCTGGCGTGAACGTTTCGCGCAGGGTGAGCGCCTGACCTTTAGCCGGTTAGCGCTCGATTCAAGTGGGCTGTATATCGGTGATAAAAGTCATGCCTGGGAGACAATTGGGGCCTTTGAGGTGACAAATATTGGCGGTGAGACCCATCTGGTGATCTACAATACCGATAACAAACGCCTGCTGGCAACCCCCATCTTTACGGTGTCCAATTTGTATATTCTGACGTTCCTGCTGCAAGAACAGCTTGATAGCAGAAAACAAGCGGCGGGTACTGGCGAGTAGGCTCACCGGGCTAGGATTGAAAGTGCAAAAGCGTGTCCAGGGCAGCCACACCGGGCTGCCCCTACAAATGCTGGCGGTGTTAAATGCTTACGCCGCTTCGAGGTTTTCCCTGGCCGTCTGGAACACAGCGCGGGCGGCCTCTTCGCTGTCCGCGCCCAGCAGACTGGCGGCGATTTCAAAGGCAATTTCTTCCGGCAGAGTGCGCACTTCAAACGCGCGGTTGGGTGTTCGCCCCCAGCGTTTGAGCGTAAACCGTTCCCACCGCGCCAGTTCGTCCAGGCTGGCTTTAGTGGAGTTCCCAGCGGCCAGTTCCCCGTTACCAGCAACTTCGGGTTCGGCGTTTCCGTTTGGCTGACTCTCTGCGTCTTTGCTCCTTTGTGTCTTTGCGTTAAGTTCTTGCTGTTTATCCCCTACCGGCAGCGCGCCCCACATGACCGGCGGCAAATGATAATACCGTTCGCGGATTTCGTTGATGCTCAAGACCGGGTACGAAGCCCGGATTTCGTCCAGCCGCGCCTGGGTATCCGTCGGGCGGATGTCGTCAAACTCCGCGACCAAACTCCCCGGCCAGAAGGGCAGCAAATCCTGCGTAATTTTCTGCGCGAGGCGGGTGAGTTTCGGCCACAGCGTGCGTTCAATAAACATGCGCTCCGCGACTTTGGCATTGGCTTCGGTGGCGTTGTCAGCCATCAGCCCCATCGGAATCCCAAAAATGTTGAGGATTTCCTCCCGGTGCGCCTCCCGCCCCCGCAGGAAATCCAGTTCGTTGTGGCTCAGGCCGATGTTCTGCCACTCGATGTTCCCGCCGCGTAAAAAGGCCGTGCGCCGCTGCGGGCCGCCGTAACTCTGCCGCCACTCGCGTTTGATGCGCTCGTAATCGGCATCGGAAACATGGTCTTTGATGGTGACAATCCCTGCCGGGACGCCGTTATCGCGCCCGAACGTGTTGTGATTCCATTCAGCCATCGCGCGGTCACTGGTGATCGCCAACCGCGCCGCTTCCAGGGCGGAGAGGCCGTAATAATCATTGGCCGGATGCCAGCGTTTAAAATGCACCACTTCGGCGGCGTCAAGGGGGATGCGCTGCCCGTCAATCTCATAGATGTAACCCTTCACATACTGCGCCGGATCAGGGACGAGACTCACACGATCCGGGCGCAGCGGCCAGATTTCCACCGGCACGCCCGCGCTGTCACCTGCCAGAAACCAGAAGGCATTGCCGGTGAGTTCCAGTGCACCGACGGTTTGCTCAATGAGTTCAAAATGGCTGAGATAGGGATTGGGGGCGTCCAGCAGGACGGCCAGCGGGTGGCGTTCGATTTCGATTTTGCGTTCGCCATCCAACCGGAACACGCGCAGTGGGACGAGGGCCGCCGCCTCCGCGATGCGGTTGACGGCCACATACACCCAGGGCGACTGCTGATAAACGCGCGTTTCGCTCTGGGTTTCGGCCAGGTTCGGCCAGAGATAGTCGTTGTGCTGGGCGATGGCGGCCAGATGGGGCGCGGGGCGCAGCCGCCGGTTGAACAGCGTGGACAAACGTTGCAGCATCAGGTACTCCTTACCCGTGTATCACCTCGGCGGAACGGCCACCCGCTGATCGTTTTCGATCCTGTGATGGGCGTTCCAGGGCCGGTACGATACCGGCCATTACACTATAGGTGATTTTGGAGGCGCGGGAGTAAACATTTGTTCGAACATTTGTTTACACTTGGGGTGTGGTTTAAGGTCATCGTTTCTGAGGGTAGACAAGGGGTTTAAACCCCTTGTCCAACACATTGATTGGCAACTAATGTATTTGCTGGCGCTCCTGACGCACACCGTGCAGAATGGCATAGGCTTCTTCCAGCGTATTGGCCTGCCGGATTTTGTAAGCCATTTTGGGATACACGCGCAGGAGGAGATTTACCACACCCTGCGCCAGTGGGCCAAGATCAACCATCACCAGCAGCCCCCGCCGGGGTTTCTCGTGGGAGGCGACCTGGCGCAAGTGTGTCATCGCGCCACCCGGCATTTTGTGGCCCTGGCTGAAATCCAACAGATAATCGGCAAGGTGGTCAATACTGTTGAACAGCAGCGCCGCCTCATCCAGCATCGCGTAATATTCGTCCCACGTCCAGGGATCAATAAAAGTGCAGGTAACAATCGTTTTTTCGGGATTGCCCCAAGCGGTGGTAATCATGCTGCGGGTTGTCCAATCTTTTCTGCCAACCGTATAACATGATTCTAAACCCAAATCTCTTAATGAAGAGTTAATATTTAAAAAATTAACATTAAGGCGTCACGTCTTTTTGCCGCAAAAACGCATACGCCTGGTCAACACTGGGAACAAACCGGATTTGACGGGCTACAATGGGATAAACGCGCGTTAAAACATTGGCAACCGACAGCATAAACTGGTTTGCCCCAAAAACCACAATGGAGTCAATCGCCGTTTCCCCGGCAATCCCGCGCCGGAACAGTCCGCCGAAATGCGACATCGCCCCGTCGCACAGGTGCCGCGAACCGGAAACATCTACGATGATATTGATGGTCGGGAGACCACAGGCTTCGCGGAGTTGGCGGCCTTGCTCCAAAGCGGCGTAAAAATGATCCCACGTCCAGGGGTCGGTAAAGGTATACCGGATGATGGGTTGTTCCGAGTTTTCCCAGGTGGTATGAACTGGCATTTTCAACAACGCTCCTACTAGGGTTGAGTGGTTTGGACAGCGGCGTCAGGGTTGGCGGGTTTTGGTTGACCAGCCGGTGGGGGCGTATATTTCGCATTCTCCCACTTATTTTGAACTGGCATACCGCTGACCCGACTGCGTACCATTACAAATTGTTACTTTAAATAGTAGCACACATATTATGTGAAGATCATGGAAATCCCCATAAGACTTCATAAATAAACAACTATAGTTATATTCATTACACAACCGTGTCTTAAGACTCCAAAATTTTTATGAAGACCAAGAATGAAAATTGAAATTTGATTTGTAATAGTGAGGTCGGAGCCAAACGAATGGGGATAAAACTGATGTGAAGTTGCTGAGGCCGTTAAAAACGAAAAATCGCCCGCCGCGAATCACCGACGAGGAGCGGCAGCGATCCGGGCTGGTGGGTCAGTCGCGCCGGTTATTCTTGCGGCTCGGTTTGGGAGCTGGGTTCGAGCAGGCTGATCGCTTCTGCCTGCGTGGCAACAAACCGCACTTTTTCGGCGACGTTCCGGTTGACACGCGCCAGCAAATTCATGATGGATTGGACAAAGCGGCTGGCTCCCACAAAAACGACCTGATGGATGCTGCCGGTGCTGGGCGAACCCATCTGGAACATTTTCCGCATTTGGGACAGTGTGCCGTCCGGCAGCCGGTGAACCTGCGCCATATCCACGATGATGTGGATATAAGCGACCCCTTTTTGCTCGCGCATCTGGCGGCCCGGGTCGGTAATGCGGTGAAAGTCTTCCAAGCCCCAGGGATCGGCGACTTTA
>DATALK010000576.1:0-6759 GCA_036261085.1 Phototrophicaceae bacterium
AAAAGCCAGCCGAACACGAAAGTCTTCCCCCCCAGTGTGGGCGCATTCCGCCCCGCCAGCCAGATGGTATCCGCGCAAGTTGGATTATACCGGTCTTGTAATAAACCATTGGGCAGGCAAAAAAGCGTGACTTCCTGTAAATAGTGAGCCTGTTCAATATCTTCATACTGGAAGTGCAAAAACGCAGTGGTCGTCAGGAATTGTTTGTCATTATAAATGGAGACTGTCGGCAATCGTCCAGCTTCATCTACCGGCGTTTCAGCCCGGATATGGCGGACACGCATGGAGGTTTGCGACATTTGAATAGTCGCCGTTCGATTTTCTTTTTCGGCTTTAGAATCAACAAACAAAGCTTGCCGGATCAACTGATGCGGCAAAATGATGTACCGCGCTCGTTTGTAATCTACGGTTCCAAAAATTCGCTGCTGAATGTTGTAGCCTGGCAGCCGATCAAGCAATTCCCTGGTGATATCTTCGGCAACATCCTTTACTTCGTCTGGCGATTTGAGGAAAATCTCATGAGCTGCCATGCCAAAATCCCACACGGCTTGGAAAATCCAACGTAGCGTCAGTTTTTCTATGTCTTCAATTTCGTCATGACTCAAGCGAGAAATATCTTCAATGAAGCTCATGAGTTATCAACTACTCTCTTTACACAAACATCCCGTTTTCCGCATAAATACACAGCAAATATGCGGCTGATACCAGCACGGCCAGATTATTCCGGTGCAGCACCGCGCCTCTATAACTATACCCTAAAATTTTCGCAATCTGGTTTAGAGGGGGGGCGCAACAGTGAATAGATGGCACACAACATTAAACAGGATGGTGTTCAACCATCCTGCGAAAGTGAGTTCTGGAAAGGAATCAATGTAAAATTGCGTGTCTGTAGGGGCGATTCACGAACTGCCCCATCTGCACGAAGTTAAGACTCGTGGTTGTACCGCCCTGGGTTTAAACCCAGGGCTACCAGAAAAGCCACGTCCACTAAAGGGACAAATAAGATTTTTGTCATGTCTTGACTAGCCCCTTCAGTGGGCTTACAGACTGTAAATTCAGCCAGAGGGCTTTGAGCCTCTGGCGGCAAACGCGTTTAACTTTGTTCGCATGGAGCGATTCACGAACTGTGCCCCTACAAAAATCTTCTCCTGTCAAAAATCAGACGATTACACCTGCGCCAGTTTATCTTTGGGCGGGGTGTTCTTTTTACTTTTGTTTTTTTTAGGCGGTTTGGCCTTCGCCTGTGGCAAGGCAAAGCCAAAGGTGCTGCCTTGCTGATAAACGCTGGTAAAATACAGGCGGCCATTGTGGCGTTCAATAATTTGTTTCACCAGATGCAGGCCCAGGCCCGTGCCGCGAATTGTCTTGGTTTCTTTGGTCACAGCCCGGTAAAACGGCTGGAACAGGTTGGCCTGGTGTTCTTCCGGGATGCCGTAGCCGGTGTCTTCCACTTCAAAAACAATTTGCTCAGCTTTGGCCTGAAGGCGCACATGGACTTTGCCGCCCTCCGGCGTATATTTAATGGCATTCCCCAGGAGATTATGTACGGATTCGCGCAGGAAGATGGTATCCCCGATGACATACAGCGGTTGATCGTCCAGCACACTCTGGTAATCCAGCCGTTTTTCGGCGGCGGCGCTCATACATTCCTCAAAAGCCAACCGGATCATATCGGTCATGTTGACCTGTTCCGTGAAAACGCCCTTCACCATGCCTTCGATGCGTTCCAGGGTCAGGATGTCGCGCGTGATTTTGTCAATCCGCTCCACCGATTGTTTAATCATTTTCAGGTGGTCGCGGAAGCGCTCCGAAAGTAAGTTCTGGCCTTCCAGTTCCCAGCCGAGCATCTGAGTATAACCGGAAACCACGCCCAGCGGATTCCGCAGGTCGTGCGCCGCAATGCGGATGATTTCGGTTTTGAGTTGTTCGAGCTGGCTGACCTGTTGGTAAAGCTGCTGAAGTTCTTTAAGCTGCTGCTGCGACTGCTGGTACAGCCGAGCGTTGTCAATCGCCGCCGCAATCCGGGCGGTCAGCAGTTTTAAGAAATTATAGCTGCGCTGGGTAAACCGTTCGGAACAGTTGGCCTGAACGTTCAAGACCCCAATGGTGCGATCCCGCGAAATCAGTGGAATGGTAATCTGGGTGCGGGTGTCTTTCACATGGGCCTGATAATCCGGGTCATCGCTGATGTCCTCAACCCATTCGGGCTGCTGCGAACGCACGACGCGCCCCACGATGCCCCGATCCAGCGGCACATACGAGCCAACAAATTTGCGCGGGTAGTCGCCAATCACCTGGGCGACCAACATTTTCTCGCCTTCGAGCAGATGGATCGCGCCCGCATCAGCCTTGCTCAACCGCACCGCCGCGTCCAGCGCAATGGTCAGCACATAATCCACCTGAAGAATCTGACTGAGTTCGTTGTCAACTTCCTGTAAGACTTCAAGCTGATTGATGTATAAATCGCGTTCAGCTTCAACCCGTTTGCGTTCGGTGACATCGCGGGCAATGCCTAAAACCCCCACCACGCGCTCACCTTCCGTCTGGTACTGCACCTTAAACTCGCCGATGACCGTTGTGTCTGCCGGAGATTTAATGCGCAGTTCAAACGGTGACAGTTCCGTCACCGCCGCCGCTTGCATGGCGCGCCGGTAGATTTCCAGTGCCTGGGGTAAATCATCGGGATGGATAATGTCTACAAAAGGTCGGTTGAGCCATTCCGCGCGCTGCCAGCCCGTCGTCGTTTCAAAGGCCGGATTCAGCGAAGTCAACCGCATCTGGTCATCCAGGGTAAAAATCACATCCAGTGCATTTTCCACCAGACTGCGATAGCGTTCTTCGGAGGCGCGTAAGGCATTTTCGGCCTGTTTGCGCTCACTAATATTGCGGCTCACCATCGCGGCTCCGTTCACTTCGCCCGTCTCGCCATAAATGGGGGTGAAGGTGACTTCACTGGAGAAGGGAATTCCCGCCCAATTATAATCTAATTCAACCGTAAAATTTTCACCCCCAAACGCCCGCCCATAAAGTTCCGTCCAGAATTGATTTTCTTCAGGTGGCCCATAATCTAACAAACTCATGCCACTGGTAAAGGTCAGGCCATAAATGGTTTGCAACCGCCGTTTAAAAACTTCGTTGAGGGTCAGCAGCCGGTACTGGCGGTCAATGGACCAAAGTGAGTCCTGCGCGTGATTCACAATCGCCGTCAGATTCAGGGCCTTTTTTTCGAGTTCAAATTCAACATGTTTGTAGCGGGTAATGTCTCGAATCAGACACCGATAGCCGAGGGCTTCATCCGCATTCTGAAGGAGAAAGGTGGTTTGTTCGACCCACTTTTCTTCGCCGGAACGCGCCATGATGGGATATTCAAAAACAGTTTTATTTAAATGTTCATGGTACTGGCGCGCATAAAAGTTTTTGGTCTCCGGCTGCCAATCGGCCCGAACATAACTGGCAATCCGTTTGCCCAACACCTCATCAGGCCGGTAGCCGAGCAGGGTTTCTACGGTAGGGCTGACATCTACACAATACCCCTTCACATCAATCGAGAAAAAAACGTAGCCCGTGCTTTCCAGTAAATCCTGATAGGTCGGCGGCGTATCCTGCCAATCCCCCGGACGGATGGCAGTCAATTTTTGCTGTGTGCCTGGTGATTCCATGATGTCCCTCGTCTTCTCTGTTCATGCCCTTGCAACGAGTCTAGCAACATTATATTTCATATTTCAGAAACCGGGGGTGAGAATTTCATGGAATTTAACGATAGATGACATATTCAATCGAATTCAGTGCCCATTATAACCATTTATGGGGCCAATTTGACTTGATTTATATAATCCAGCTCATAAAAATTCTAATGAAAGCGTCCTTTTCGGCAATCGCCGCACCGCGGTTGCTGGTTTATTGTCGGCGTCTTTTTGCCTTCATGCGGCGGCACCGGTTAGCCCGGAGCGGGGAAACCGGTTTAGGGTCCGTTGGGGACGCCCATAATCAATAAAAGTCCCATTGCCGAATTCAAAATAAGGAAGATAATCTTAAACCTAACCGTGTTTATCAATCTCAAATTTATGACTCAATCCTCGTCCCCCGCTTCTTTACCTTTAACGCTTGGCCTGTGGCTGATTCGGCTGCTGCTGGCGCTGCTGCTGCTGGTCGGGTCGGAAATTCTGGTCTGGACAAATCCGCCAGGGCGCGAACTGCTGGACTGGCCGCTGATGCTGCTGGCCTACACCGTCGTCGCCGCGCTGCTGTTGGATATCTTAGTGCGCTACCGGGTGCGGGATTTGTTCGGGGCAATGCTCCTGGCTGGATTGTACAGCCTGACCGCCAGCCTCACCCTCAACCCGGAATCCCTGTTAGCCGATATGCCGCGCACGCTCATTACCCGCATTATGGGGATTCATGGCTTCATGGCGCTGGAAATGATCGGCCTGTTCCTGGTGCTGACCGGCGGCCAACCGTCCCGCCGCACGAACCGGCTGCTGCTGGTGAGCAGCCTCATCGTGGGGCTGGCCTGGGGTATCTGGGGGCGTTGGTTTCCCGCCGATAACCAGTATCCTGAAATCGCCCTCCCGGCGCTGCTGGTTTACGGTGCGGTGAGCGCGGGCCTGATCGGCGGGGTGCTGGCGCTGCTGCCCGCCCGCACGGGCGGACTGACGCCCGATCACCTGCGTTTGTCGCGCGGCGAGTGGGGCGGGCTGTTTCTGGCGCTGCTGGCGCTGCTGGCACTGCGCTGGCTGCAACTGGTCATTCCCATCGGCGCGGCTTTGATGGTGCTGCCGGTATTGATTTTGTGTTGGGTGATTCTCTGGTTTCGGGGGCGCGCTACCGGCAAGACGCTGCTCGATCTGCACCTACCGGTAGCGCCTCCGGCCTGGGGCCACCTGACGCGGGCGCTGGTCGTGTTTTTGGTCGCGGCCAGTGTCAGTTACAATCTGCCGCTGCTCCAGGTTGGGGACTTTAACCAGTTCACACTCATTGGCGTCGGCTTTACGGCTTACGGGCTGGCGTGGCTGCCAACCGTCTCGTTGGTACTGGGCGCGCAGGCGTATTTGCGCCAACTGCAAGTTCGCCAGGGCTAACGGTCTCTGTTTAAAATCCGTTTATTTTTGGGTGAAATTGAATTAGCACATCCCATATTATCAGTTATAATATGGGATAGGTGCATCACCGCGCTACTTTGTTCTGCTCCGCTGCCTGTCAAAAAAATAGAGTGTCAGAGGTGGGATATGTCCAGCAGTCAAATTGGCGTCTTTATCAGTTACAGTCATGAAGATCGTTTTATCGCTGAGACGCTGGCGCAGCGCCTGCCGAAGGTCGGCTACCGCCCCTGGGTGGATTTTGAAGGCATTCGCGGCGGCGATCAGTGGAAACACTCGATTGATTATGCTTTAGACCATTCCGCCGTCTTCCTCATTTTGTTGACGCCTGAATCCGTGACCTCCCATTGGGTAAAATACGAAATCAGCCGCGCCCAGGCCAAAAATTGTCCAATTATTCCGCTGCTCATCCGGCAGTGCGCGATTCCCGAAGACCTGGAAGTACTGCAATTTGTGGATTTCCGGTATAGTATTGATCGTGCCTTTGAAGAATTACAACGAGCGCTCCTGTCAGCCGTCGTGCGGGGTGGGACAACGGATGAAAATCCCACCGAACCGGAATTCCCGGCGGAAAGGCGGCAAACCCTGGCCGCCGAACAAGACACTCGTAAACGGAACGTCGCCGTTGAAACCAGCGCTGTCGGAATTCGCGGAAAGCCGCTGGCGCTGGTCATTGAAGACCAGGCCAGCACCCAGAATATGCTTAAGGATTCACTGAGCGAATGGGGCCTGGACGTTCACACGGCTGGGACGCGCAACGAAGCCACTGAGCTGATCCGCGCCAACGTTTACGACTTTATTACCTTAGATATGATGCTTGGCCCGGATGACGAATTCGGCCATCATGGAATTTATCTGCTGGAACTGCTCAAACGCCATCAGGCGGAAGTCCCAGTGGTGATGATTACCAGCATGAACTGGGACAAAAATCAGACCGCCGAATTTTTTGCGACGGATGGCATCAAACATTTGCTGGATAAACCCATCAAGCTGCAAAAACTCCGAGCGCTGGTGGAACAATATGTTAAAAATGTTCATTCTTAAAACGATATTATGAGTCAATCGTCCGCGCTGCCAGTCAAACTTGTCGCCGTCTGTATTGAAGATAACCAGCCCATGCGGCAGGCACTTCATGATTACCTGACGATTTACGGGATGGAAGTGCTGGAGGCCGAAGATGGCAGCAGCGGTCTGGCCCTGACCCTGAAAGCCCAACCACATCTCGTGCTGTTAGACCAGATGCTCCCGGATTTAAACGGGTTGGAAGTCTGCCGCCGCCTGCGCGCAAATCCGCAAACGGCGCACATTCCCATTATTATCCTCTCGGTTGACCCGAATCAGGTTTCGGTAGATGCGGCGTTGGCGGCGGGCGCCAGCGCTTACATGGCAAAGTCCGCCGGATTTGAACAACTGATCCAGCACATTATGCGTGTGGTGGTCACGGATTGGCAGTCGTTACCACCGCCACCCGCCGCCGTTCAGGCGGGCGATCTCTACGCCGACATTGGCATCCTGGATGGACAGCGTCCCGGTGACATTCTGCCGCCGTTGAAAGCGCTGCCGCCGGAAGCCTGGGCGGGAAAAATCGCGGACTTCCTGCGCGACTCAGACCGGCGCGGCGCGGCGGTGATTGCCCTGGCCGTAATGCACAAACAAGCACGAC
>DATALK010000525.1:0-9947 GCA_036261085.1 Phototrophicaceae bacterium
TCACGACGATAAAACATCCATTATTTATGCCAGAACCGGGTCAATCTGACATGCGGGAAGTTGCACAAAACCGGAGCGAAAAAATTAGCTATCTCCGCCATATTACTCTTCGTGTTTCAATTCACGGACGTTTCCTGAGAATTATTCGTCCGACTCGGTTGCCAACTCACTGGGGTGGCAAAGCGAGAATCGCCAAGAGTATTAAACTTAGATCAAGGTCAGTGTTTACGATGGATTATTTAGGTTCAAGATGGTCGGGCGAATATCAATCTTTGCCAGGATAAATTCGACAACGCGAGTGGGTAAAAACTCGTTGTATTCGGCGTGCGTGCTAATTGCCTCTGGTGGCACATTTGCTTCTCGAAAATGTAATAACCCTGACTGAACCGCATCTGGATAAAAAAGATACGGTTGCAAGCCAAGTTTATCTATCAACTTTGGCAGCGGATAAGCCTTCTTATTCGAAAGCCCCTCACGGACTTCTTGCACTAAATCCGGTTTGTCGGGCAGAATAACCTCAAATACCTGTTTTACCGGTAGATAAAAACCGTTGTTCACGGCCACCCGCTCTCTCAGATGCTGATCAGGGATCGCCGTCGTCCACCCATTTTCTCTTAGGAGAAAGGTCATGCGTGTGCGAGCATTCCGCAGGATGGTGATACCCTCAATTTCGCCTATGACTGGATAATTTCTGTCCGAAACCAGGTGGCGAAAAATGCCTCTGCTCCAGTACTCACCCCAAGGAGAGTTGATGAGACACTTTAGGTGGCATTCTCCAAAAGCTTCTGCCTCAATCATCAAAGAGTCTTCCGCCTCATGTAACCTCATATAGGTATCACAAAACGTGTCTTGTCCCGCAAGATAGAGGCATAGATTTTGACAGATAAAACATTTAGCCTGGCGCATTACTTATCACCTACTATATATATCCTAGCCAACAGCACGGTTAAGCCAATTGAGCCGAATGGTCTTTCGTCTAACGCGGCGCTTCTGGTTGCGGTTGGGCGGTTAAGGCGTTCCAGTTGGATAAAACCTGCATCACGCGCCAGCGATAGCGCCGCTGCATTATAAAACCGAGACTCAATCCCGGCAGCATAATCATGGGCGCTAACGTCGCGGCTCCAAACCAAACATAATGGAACTGATCGCCCGCACTGACGGGGCGGCCATAAGCCCAACTCATGCCCAGGCTGAGATTCAGCAGCAGGTAGACCATCAGCGCATAACGGGGGGCGGCTCGCCGCCGAATATCCCCCAATAACAGCTCTTGCAGTTGGGCGGCGTGCGGTGGGTCTGGCAGCAGTACGGTCTGGTTCTGTTCCAACCGCTGCTGGAGTTCGTCTTTGATGATCCATCCGAGTCTTAGGCCAGCGGTAGAACGCTGAAGCGCCAGATAACTATGACCGGCCAGCAGTGCGCCCCAGACGGCAAACAGTTGGGCGATGTCCTTATTCATGACCCATTGGCTGGTCTCAGTGTCGGCAATGGTATAAAAAGCGTAATAAACGGCGAATAGTGCCACCGCGAGATAGAGCGCGACATGGAGGATTAAACCATAACCGCGCTTGAACCGCTGTTGAATGCACTGACGGATTTCTTTATATTCCAGATGCGCAGCATCCCTGTCCCACATCTCCCCCCCTTTTAGTATGATTATCAGCCGCGCTTATTTGTTTCGCAATTCGGCGGCTTGATTGTCTTCCGGCCACGCGACTAATTCACCATCTTCGGCCAGCGGCGGCGGATAGCCTTCCTCATAATCTGGCAGGCGGCGCTTCTGTTTGGGTGCGGCCAAATCCCAACTCGCCAGCATCCGCCGGACATAGCGCTGGTGGCGCTGCTGCAAAATGGCGCATAAGGCCAGCAGGGGCAAAATGATAATCGGCAACTGGAATGGGCCAAACCAGGGATAAACCGAAAACTGGCTGTCTGTTTTGGTGGCGCGGTCATAGACCCAACTCAGCCAGATGCCCGCATTAAGAACCAGATAGGGCAGCAGCGTGTAAATGAGGATCGCGCGCCGCCGGAGGTCGCCGTGTAACAGATGATGCAGCGGCAGCGCTCCCCGCCGGTCTCGCATCAGCGTTGTATCATCCTCTTCCAGCCGTTCTCGCAGTTCCGCCTCAATCGCTGGTTCGAGTTTTCCGCCAGCCGCTGAGCGCCGAAAGGTAAAAAATCCATGTCCGGCCAACAACACACTCCACAAGGCAAACGCCCCGGTGAGTGGCAGATTAACGGCCCAAGGATAAGTGGTGTAGTCGGGAATCTGGTAGAGACCGTTCCACACAATGACCAGCACGGCCAGCAGATACACTATAACATGCGCCAGCAAAGCGCGTCCCCGGCTCAAGCGGCGTTCAATCCGGCGGCGGATTTCCTGGTATTCAAGGTCAGTTGAATAGTTATCGGCCATCATCACCCCCTTACAATTGTGGTTACGGTTATTATGCCACAAGCCCTGACCACTGGCACATTTTCGCCTTACGCCGCACATCGCTATAATTAAACCAGACATTCAAAAAACAAAGGTTCAAGGCGATGCGACGGTACAGCAGCTTATTTTTGCTCATCATGCTCCTGGCGCTGGCGACAGGCGGGAGTTCTGTCGGGCTGGGCGGGGTGCTGGCAGCGCCGCCCGAACAGGATTTTAACAATCAGGTCATTAATGCGCGCGCCGATCTGGAACAACTGGCGAATGACGCACTGGGGGAAGGAGCGCGCCCGGAAAGCTGGACGTTTAACGTCAACAACGTGAACTCCCCGACATTTATTGTGGATTTGTGGTATGACCTGGAACTGCTGGCAACCGGCATTTTAGGGGAAAACCGGCCTGCCGACTGGGTTGGCGCGCCTTCCACATCGGATCCGCTGATTGTGATTCGCAATATCCGGCACGATCTGGAACTGGCCGCCGATGCCCATTTTGGCAGTGGCAATCGTCCGGCAGGCTGGCGCGGCGGCCCCCCAATTGCCCGGTGTTCGCGGACGGTTATGAATCTGTCCCAGGTGTTGCAAACGGCATTCAGCTACAATTTCCAGACGCCGCCGACAGCGGTTAACTACTGCGATACCCTGGCGGCGGAAGCCGAACAGCAGGTCATCCGGTTGGTTTACAGCGGCGAAGAATTTACCGCCCAGTTGAATGACCTGACGTTAGCCGTGCGCGGCGACCTGGAACGGCTGACCGATGAGGAATTCGGCGTCAACAACCGGCCCGCTGAATGGCGCGGCAACCGGGACATTACCACCCAGACCTTCCTCAGCGATTTATTCCTTGATCTGGACACGCTGGCAAACTCCCAGCTGGGCCTGGGGGTGCGCCCGGATGGTTGGATTGGCATCCTGCCGAATTCGCCCATCGTGGCGTACCGCAATCTACGCCACGATCTGGAACTGCTGGCCGATACTTTAGGCCGGATTCCGCGCCCACGCGGCTGGCAGGGTGATGATCCGCTGGTCGTGTGCAGTTCGGACATTCAAAATCTTGTCCTGCTGGCGCAGCAGGCGCACGGCCTGACGACGGAAAATCTTCAGGCCGGGGCGAACTACTGCCATGATGCCGCCCTGGCCGCGAATCTGCTGGTGGAAAGTCCCCCCGTTGTTGAAGAAGCGGGCGCGGGCGGCGGCGAAGATAAAACCTTCGTGGCTGAAGCCAATTATGCTTTTACCTATCTTGACCCGGCAGCCAGCCAGTTTATGGGCATTATGCCCGCCGGGACGGAGTTTAAAGCCTGGTATCGCAACTTCAACGAATCCACGATGATGTTTGTCAGCGGCCAGGATTTTGCGGTCTATGTGGATTTACGCTGGACAACCATGAACCCGGATACTTTTACCCGGCTGCCGACTACCGAAGGCGTGAAGCCGCTGACGTTCTGTGACGCCAGTTGGTGTAATGGCCCCGGCCCCACCCCGACCCCCACTGGCTCTGGCGCGATTCAAGCGCTGCTGAACGCCGGGACGCCGCAAGCCGCGCCGACCATCGAAGATGTGCGCGAAGATAAAACCCAGGTGTCGTGGAATAATATCCGCGTGACGTATCTGCTGGATAACCCGACCAATAAGACCGTTCAGGTCGCGCTAGAAATCTGCACCGACACGACCCAAACCAACTGCGAACCCGTCACCCAGATTTTCGACAACGCGACGGGTGCGGTTAAGCCGGTGCTGTCACAAAGCAACGGGTTGAACGTGTACGATTTTGTGTATGGTTACACAACCAATCTGGTCATCGAAAGTGCGACGTTGTTCTCGCCGGATGTCTGGATTAGCGACCCAACGATCCGGTAAAAAAGAGTATCGGGGCGGCCTCGCAGCCGCCCCGATGGTTTGTCAGCTAGGATGATTGTTGGGGTACTGCGGAAATCGTCCGTTTAATTCGGCGAAAATGGCCCGTTAATCGGCTGCTCGCGGCGCAGCAGCATGGTTTGCAGCAGCGTCACTTCGCGGCGGTACTGGGTGCGCAGTTCGGCCAGCAGGTCATCGGCGCGGTTGATTGCCAGTAAGTCTTGTTTCTGGGGCAGCGGTATCTGGAGCAAAAATGCCGCCAGATACGCCAGTTTCAGCGGGTCATGGGGCAGTTGTTGTTGATCAAAGGGAGTTTCGCTGGCATGGGCGAGGATTTGGAGATACCGCTCAATCCAGGCCCGCAGCGTGCGGGCACGTTGGTTGAGCAGTTCCGGTGCGGCCTGGGCCAGCGGATAGCCTTCCACCATACCGGTCAGATACGGCTGTTCAAAGCGCAAGTCGTGGATTTGAAAGCGTTCGTAGCCCACCGCCGTCAGATTCAATTTGCCTTCCGTCAGGGTTTCCACCTGGGTGATATAGGCCGTGCAGCCGATGCGATAGGGTTCGGCGGCGCTGCCAACTTCTTCGCCCTGCTGGATAAGGGCCACGCCAAACGGTTCGCCGCTTTGCTGGCAGCGGCCAATCATCAACTTATAGCGGTCTTCAAAAATGTGCAACCGCAGCGGCATACCCGGAAACAAAACAGTATTCAGCGGGAACAGTGGAAGTTCGTACATGGCCCATCAGGAAATCATCTTGGACACTATTTGTATTCTAACACATCTCCTGGCTATTATTAAACGAGGCTTTTTTGTCAGGTGCATTCGATTTCTGGGGCAAACGCCGCTGGGCGGCGCCGGAGGCTGAAAGCCATCCGGCTGAATGGGCAAAGCCCGCTCCAAGCGGGCTGCCAGAGGCGACACTGTTATTCATCAGCCTGCTGGAAGCAGGCTTCTATGGAACGATAGCCAGGGGACTTCCAGCCCCTGGCGGAGCCAAAACTGCCTGCCCCCATTTCCGAATACGCCCTTTTTGTCACCGTTTTTCCGTTTTATCTTTTGAAAATTAGATCAATTCTCGATTGGCTATTCCTCTTAATTTGTTCACTGCCTTCATGAGATTCTCAACCGATTCTAAATAGCCAAATAATAGAGAGACCCCAATTTCTTTTTCGTCGCTTTTCTCGATTTTTGCATGAATATCATTGATGTCTTGCCCTGCGTTATAAAAATCATTCAAGTAGTCTGTTACACCATAAACTTCAAAGGTGAAACCATAAAACTGTGAAAAATCAAATGCAATCGAATCATTTCTTTTAAACTTACATTCAATAAATGTCTGGTTGACATCAAACCCGATTTCACAAACATTTTTAATCGTTATGACAGGAATGGGATAGTGCTCGAAAAACCACTCGTTGCCATTCCTGACAGCGTGCTGTGCAAAATATCCCCACTCGCATTCAAAGCCTGAGTTTGTCAAGGCTTTTCACATATTATGTGTATGCGTGCGAAGCGGTTCATACTCGCTATTTAACACCTGCATTCGCTTTGTATCCATGTTTCAGCCTCGTAAATACACACATTTGCTTTATATGCTTTTCGCCATTCAATGGCAGCACCTAACTAAGTACACCCAAATTAAAAACGTTGGGGGTACTTAGCCCGATTTGCAAAAAAATAACCGGCATAGCTGCCGGTCAGGAATAAACAGGTTGCGGCCCGGAGGCGTTACAGCAGCGGCGATTTTTCCATGTCGGCGTAGTCACAGGCCAGTTCCCGCCAGGCCCGCCCCAGGCGCTTAAAACCTTCTTCAATATCGGTGGGTTTGTGCGCGCCGTAGTTCATCCGCATTCGGTGGCCGCCGCAGCTATTGGTATAAAACACGCTGCCAATGGCATAGGCCACGCCCGCCTGCACAGCGGAAATGTAGAGTTCGGCGGCAGTGGGGCCATTCTTGGGAAGTTGCACCCACAAATATAAGCCCCCCTGCGGCACATTCCACTTGGAACCCGGCGGCAGATACTTAGCGGCGGACATCAGCGCGACATCCCGGCGGTGGGCCAGTTCGCGGTTGTTGCGTTCCAACTGCTGTGCCGTGACTCCCCGTTCCAACAGCAGGTGCATGGCGCGCTGGTTCAGGCCGGAGGTGGAAATATCCGCCGCCTGTTTGACGCGCACCAGTCGTTCGTAATGTACCGCATCGGAGATGACATAACCGATGCGGATGCCTGGCAGCATCATTTTGGTAAAACCGCTGGCGTGGATCACAATCCCGGTCTCGTCGAGCGCTTTTAAGGGCGGCATGGCCTCCCCTTCAAAACGCAGTTCGTGGTAGACACAGTCTTCCAGAATGGGGATGTGATATTCATTCGCCAGATTCAGCAGTTGGCGGCGGCGGTGCAGCGGCATGACGGTGCCGGTGGGATTATGGAAGGTCGGCATGACATAAATCAGTTTGGGATGATTATCGAGAATGAAGTTTTCCAGCATATCCAACCGGATGCCATCTTCGTCCAGGCTGATGCCATGAAGTTGTAACCGGCGCGCCCGGGCAATATCAATCACCCCCAAATAGGTCGGGTTTTCCGTGACCAGCACCTCGTTTTCGGACAGCAGCGCTTGCACGACCAGATCAATGGCCTGCTGCGATCCGCCGGTAATCAACACCTGGTCGGCGCTGCACCGAATCCCCAGCGCGCTGACATAATCGCGCACGGCAGTCCGCAGCGGCAAATAACCTTCGGCCACTTCGTAACCCAATGCCCGCGCGCCATCCCGATCTAAGACCGCATTCAAGGCGTCCCGCAAATGCCGCACCGGGAAAAAGTCGGTGGGTGGTGATCCCTGACTGAAGCTAATCACCCCCGGCTTGCGCGCCATCCGCATCATTTCCCGAATCGAACGATCCGGCGTGGTGGGCGTCTCGGCCATATTCGCGGTGTTCCCGTTGGTGGCGTTGGCACTCTGGTTATCGCCAGAGATAAACGTGCCGCGGCCTGCGTGGGCGCTTAAAAAGCCCTGGGCGCGCAGTTCCGCGTAAGCGTTTACGACGCTGATCCGGCTGATATTAAGCTGTTTGGCAAGATCACGACTGGCGGGCAGGCGCGTTCCGGCGGCGAGTTCGCCGCTTTCAATTTGCGCCCGCACGTAACGAATTAGTTGGCGATAAATCGGCTCTTCGCCTTCTCGATCCAGGGAAATAGCCAGTTTTGATGGGTTGAACATAAATCCATTCCGTCAAGTCACATGGGTTCGGCTTGGCCGATGGTGCTTTTTTCACTGTATCATGCACCTACCCCTATAATAATACCATATAAGGCCAATTTGGTTTGTTCATAAACGCGCTTGGGTTTAACTTTCGCGCGGCGGATTCTTGCCGTATTATTAGAAGTAAATGCGCCCAATCCATACACTTTGCCGGAGTTCGCCGTATGCCTGACTTAGAGGCTTTTGATGCGGAAGTTCGAAAAAATATTAAGGTGCTGTCGTCATCCAAAGATGCGAAAGCCCGCCTGCAAGCCGCCGTCTGGTTAGGCGAAGCGGGGGAACCCACCGCCGTGACCATCCTGGTGCAAGCCTACAAATATGACCGCGATAACCGCGTGCGTGAAGCCGCCCGGTATTCATTGGGGATGTTTCGCGCCCTGGAAATGGCCTTAAATACCGATGAGGAATTGGTCGGGCAGATTCTCGAAGATGTGGCGCTGAATGGTAAGATGGGCCACCGGGTTAAAATTCCCGTGCGCGCCATCGTTAAGCTGGAAATCAGCATGCTGCTTTCAGCGATTCTGATTGCAGGGCTGGCGTTTGGGCTGCCATTGGTACTGAACGGCCCACCCGGCG
The DNA here is from genome assembly GCA_036261085.1 of Phototrophicaceae bacterium. Classification (GTDB taxonomy): domain Bacteria; phylum Chloroflexota; class Anaerolineae; order Aggregatilineales; family Phototrophicaceae; genus CFX2. The sequence continues at coordinate 8,133 of DATALK010000525.1, forward strand.
GCAGTCAGGCCGCCTCGTCGGGTGGAACCCCGGTTGCCAGCGCCCTGGACAAAGATCGGGATACGCTGCTGGCGGAAATCCGCGCCGGTTGGCAGTTGCTCAATAATAATACTGATTCGCTGCGCCGCGAATATCAAACCGTTGCAGGCGGCAGCGCGCCCAAATGTACGGCCTACTTCAACGCGCTCACGCCGATTACCCTCTCCGAAAACAACCGCCGCGATTACCCGGATGTGGCTGATCTCGCCACCCGATTAAATCCGCTCCAGGAAAGTTTTGTCCAGGCCAAAACCCCGTTCGATCAAGCCTGTACCAGTTCACCCGTTCCGCTGACGGCCAATGATGTCGCCCCGCTCCTGGGGAGTTTAGGCACAATCAGCCAATCACTGGCCGAAATTGACCAGCAGATTATCGCCGCGCAGAGTACACCGATCCCGGCGGCTACCGAAGTTTCGCCTCCCACTGAGGCCGGGCCAACACCCACACCGATTGATACCCGCGAACATCTTATTGCCCTCCAAGCGATTATTGATACGGTAACGGACTCCCGCGCGGGGTCGGCTTCCCGGTTGGTGCAGTACTGGGAAGATGTCCAGAAAAGCGGGGGCACGGCGGGCTGCCAGGAAACGCCGCCCACCATTCCGGCGGATTATGTCCTGCCGCCGGACGTGGCGCGCACGTCGCCGAATCTGGGGTTAGTGGCGGGGATGGTCAATACCGGCCTGAAAGGGCTGCGGGATGGCTGGCAAATTTTTAGCGCCGCCTGTACCAGTAGTTCGCTTAGTGCGTCCCTGACCACTTGGCTGCCACGCGCGCAAGCCGCCCAGCAAGCCTTTGTGACCGCCAGCAGCGAATTGACCAAACTCCGCAATGGCGGGTAAGCGCTATTTTCGGTCAATATCCGGTGTTATAGGGGCGAGATCGGTCTCGCCCCTTCGCTTACCCTATGCGCCCGTCGGACGTGGCACGAGTTTGATGGTCGCGGAGCGGGCTTTGGGACTGATGATACTGTTAATGATGGTGGCGGCATAACGGCGGTACTTGGTGCGGTAGGTGGCATCAATCTGGTCATTGATGCTGTCGCTGGCGTCTATCTCGACGAAATCCACATCTTTGCCAACACCGCCCGCCTGGATGCGGCCTTCATGGCGCGTCTGCGTGCTGCGAAACCAGGCGGAAATGCGCCCGTTCACAGCGCGGACGTAAAGATCATCGCCGTACCGGACGACCCAGATTATCACGGGTTTGCGCAGCGTGCCGTCACCCCGCCGCGATTCAATTTCCAGTTCTTCCGCCATTCCAATTTGACTGAGTTCGTCACTTGTCCAGGTGGTCATCGGCGCAGCTCCTTGATAGTAGGGTTACACATAACAACTGAGTATTTCCTCAGCCCCGGCCCTAATACCGGTCACCGATCACCGTGATCTTTGACATGGCAGTGGCGATGTCGCTGAGATCGGTAGCCGTCAATTCGACCTTAACCGAGCCGATGTTCTCGTCCAGGCGTTCCAATTTCCGGCTGCCCGGAATGGGAACGATCCAGGGTTTCTGCGCCAGTAGCCACGCCAGCGCAATCTGGGCCGGGGTGGCATCATGATTGGTCGCCAGGCGTTCCAGCAGATCAATTACCGCCCGGTTGGCTTTGATCGCTTCCTGCGTAAAGCGGGGATTGCGAGCGCGGATGTCGTTAGCGGCAAAGGTCGAATTTTCATCAATTTTCCCGGTCAGATAACCGCGTCCCCAGCGGGCTGTAAGGAACCAGTCCGATACCGAGTTCTTCAAGGGTGGGCAGGATTTCTGCTTCAATGGGTGTCC
>DATALK010000579.1:0-2641 GCA_036261085.1 Phototrophicaceae bacterium
CATCCTGCTTGAATAAATCCTGGATGGCCGCGAAGTCCGTGCCGGTGTGAGTGGCCGCGATTTCGGCGGCCAACCGGCGAATTTGCTCATACCGTTCGATGTCAAAGGGGTCTTTGCAGTAGGCGAGGCCGGTTTGGGCGATGGCTTGCAGTTTCCGCACCCATTCCAGCCACTTGGTCTCATTACTCATGTTGTCGGGGTTCCAATCCTTCGCGCACGCTTTCAGCCCAGGCGCGGATGACAGTCCAATCTCGAAAATCGTCACTGCGGGAGCTGGGGCCACTCGCGCCGTCATACCGCAGCGACAGCGTCCAGCGATCCCGCAGGTTAATACTATCCCAACGGAGCTTGCCCGCAAAGATACCAATATCGCGTACGCCGATCTGGGCTAAGGTATCGTGATGCACATAATGTTCGCGGGCGTGCTGGTAGCCATCCGGTTCGAGGACGCGAATACAGGTCATGAAGAAATAAAACGGTTTCCGTCCCAGTTCACTCTCAAAGCGGTTGAGAAAGCGAGTCATCGGCATCAGCCACATACCCGTGTGAATGGGCGACCCCAGAATTACCGCGTCATACTCAGCTACCGATAGTATGTTTTCGACAGGGGTAACGGTCACGTCAAAGCGATATTCGGCCAATACTTGCCCGATAAATTGGGCCACTTCTGTCGTGGAACCGTGTACGGTGGCATAAGCGATGAGGACTTTAGGCAGATCGGACATAAAATTAAACCTCAGGCACTTGGGCGAACGGGTGATTTGCCCCGCTGGATGGGCAAAAACCGACTCAACGGGCGCATTTAAAAAATATTCAATGGTTTTATCTGACCTTACTCCAATTTTGAACCGGGGACACTTAAGGTCAGGTTTGTATTCCAAAAGTGGTAATTAAAATTATTATGATTTGTTTTAACAGAATGGTTTTTAACATACACCAGCTTGCTTAAAAATAAGCTAAAATTTGAGGGTCGCCTTGGGGACGGGAAGGTGTACGTTAATTGGCGTCGTCGGCAGCTTGCAAGCGCCGGAGCAGGTGAACATGGGGATGATCTTGCCAGTCGGTGGGGTTGTCAGCGTGGTGTGCGGCCAACCAGACGGCAGTTTCTGGGATGCCAGCGGCGGCCATCATATCCGCGCTCCAGGCCGGGTGCTGCGCCCGCACCACAAAAGGCCGCAACCAGAAATGGCGCGCGTCCCCGGTTTGCCAGCGCGCGGCGGCTTGCGGCCAGAAATGACGGGCCAGCACCGCATAAGTCTTCTGCCAGGTTGCCAGCGGATAGCAGGCTTTACCGATGTCATGCAGCAGCGCGGCGACGGCCAGATCGCGCGGCGTGTTACCCTGCGCCAGCACATCGCGCAGCACATTCAGGCTGTGCAACTGCTCGGCGCGGTTGAGGCGGGTGAACAGCGCCAGCCATTCCGGGGACAAAAATTCGGCGGCGAGGGCCAGGTCTACCGGGCGTAAAAACGCCAGCAGTTCTCCGAGGCCCTGCCGCACACGCTGGATGGCCGAAACGCTCATAAACCCATGAGTGTAGTGGCAATCGAGTAAGCCGGTTGAAACACAATCAAACTCAGAATGTTTAATCCCGGTATTCGTAGGAAACTGAGAATAATCAGCCCGAACAGAATATAATTCGTGGTTTGGGCGTATTTTTGCCAGGTATAAGCCAAATCGGGCGGCAGCAGCGCCAGGACAATATGCCAACCATCAATCGGGAAAACTGGCAACAAATTAAACACAAACAGCAGCACATTCCAAAAGACAACTTGCCCCAGTAGTAACGCCAGGGTTTCGAGTGGACTAGTGGTCACACCCGAAAAAACAATCATCCAAATCCGATAGGGATTGATGCCAGTCAACCGCAGCAAAAGAGCAACAACGACGGCCAGCAGCAAATTCGACAGCGGCCCGGCGGCAACGGAAGCCATATACCCCCACCGGGGATTCCGCATTCGGTGGGCCGCTACCGGGGCCTGCCCCAGGACACCAAAACCAATCAGGGCAAACATCAAAAAGCCGAGCGGGTTAATATGCGCCAGCGGATTAAGGGTGAGTTTGCCCATGCGCGCCGGGTTGGGATCGCCCATCAGATGGCCGACATAATTATGGGCAAATTCGTGGATGGTCATACCGGCTAAAACGGCCAGCAGCGTCGCAATTGCCATTTGTAGACTGAGATCGCCAAAAAGCAGCACTGTTTTTCTCCAATATGCGTATAGATACCACAAGAACACCTTTTGTTCCTGATATTGGCATTATAACAATAGTATATCATAGGCGCGGCAGAGGCTAAAGCGCCCGAACTAAGGGCTTGATGAGCATCGAATCGAGATGAACGCTGTTAATACCTTATAGAGACGAACTATGGTATAGTTTACGCCTACTTGGGTGGAGTCAAAGAAGTGCTTTATGCCGGAAATCACCGCCGGTATCGGAGAACAGCAACAATACACGTTTTTTCATTTAGTTATTCCTCTCCATCAGGTTCAGAAGGGCTTGGAAGTATTTGTTTGAGGCGTTTAAAAAAAAGAGGCCGGGGGAGCAGAACCCGCCGGTCACAACCCCGGCAGCGCAGACCAATGTCCGCCCCGACTCGATAAACGATCCATTCATCGCTGCCACAGGGATGTTTTTT
>DATALK010000584.1:0-1695 GCA_036261085.1 Phototrophicaceae bacterium
AACTCGCCTTGAGTGATGGGAATGGTGGGAAAATGGGGTTCACCATCACGGCACAATACTTCGCCGTTATGGACGGGGATAACGGTGGTCATGTAGGTGAATTTGTGGCGGGGTAAATCGCGCTCAACGCGCAAGTTTAACAGCGCGCGCCGACTGCGCTCCGCCAACACAATCGCATACAGGATTTCGCTGGCTTCGTCCAAATCAGCGTTAATAATCAGGTAATCGCACAGGGGCGCGTACTGCATTTCCATGTCCACCCGGCGCAGGCGTTTGGCAATTTCTTCCGGCTTTTCGCCGCGCGTTTCCATGCGTTTTTTTAACGCATCCAAGGAGGGCGGTTGAATAAAAATCAGTACCGCATTGTCGGGATACAGTGACCGCAGGTACGTCGCGCCCAGCACATCAATATCGGCGATTAAATCATGCTCCTGGGTAATGGCTTCTTCTACCGTGGCGCGGGGCATTCCATAGAGTTCACCATGAACGACCTGCCATTCAATCAGCGCTCGGTCCGTAATGAGCTGTTGAAATTCGTCCCGGGTGACAAAGAGATGTTCCCGCCCGGGTTGTTCTGTAGGCCGAATCGCGCGGGTGGTGGCCGTCGGTAGCTGCTTTAAATTGTTGACACGCGCCAAGACGGCGTTCATTAAGGCATTTTTGCCAACGCCCGGTGGGCCAATCAGGATAAAAAGCAAGCCTTGTCGTGGTTGTGGTGTTGACACGATTTCAGTCCTGTGGGATGGGATGTTTGAATCTTTAGAACTAGTGTAGCAGGCGGTGCGGCCTACGACTATAGGTATTCGGTGAGCAAAAAGATAACGGGGTAGATGCTGGCATCTACCCCGTTAGTGCTGATTTCAGCAGTGGCCGCTGCGGCGATTACGGTGCGTTGTCCGCCAGGATGTCTGTAACCCACCAACCATCGCGGACGCTATTCTGGGTAAGCAAGCGGAAGCGCAGCCCCAGATAATTGTTAGTGCCGGAGAGGTTGCCATAGTAACGCAGGTCATGGATGCGTAGCTGCCACTCCTCGTTGCCATAGGGTGGCACCAACCGCGAATTCCAGCCCCAGATTGAGGGATCGCATTGTGTGCCGCTCGGACAATTTTCGTTGAGATGATCCTGTCTCCAGTTAAAGCCGCCATCTGTCGAGATTTCGACGCGGGCGACGGCGTTATCCCCCAGGGCGTAACCCGTGTAATACGACAGGCGGGGTTTCCATTGGGCGGCGGTCAGCCCGGTGGGACGGTTAACATTAAGGACGCCATCCAACAGCAGGGAGGAGTTGCCATAGGCGACGGACGGAACAATGTCCGACGTTTTGGGACTGTCGCTGAAGGAGAAGTTGGTGTTACCGGCCTGCACGCTGACATAGGCATTCCCACCGGCTTCATAGAATTCCAGAATCAGCCGGTAGTCACCGGCGGCCAGGGTCACGGGAACATAAGTGATGGAACCCCATCCGCCCCATTGATCGGCGATGTTCCATTTGTAAGGTGATGTCAGATCCGGGGTTGTTACTGAATCCCAGCGTAGGCGCACGCCGTCGTCGGCGCGGACGATAAAGTTGTATTCACCCGCCTGGACGGAGATGTCGCGGATAGACCGCAGCACATAGTTGTCCAGCCAGGACTCATCCAGCGGCGCGCCCGGTGGTCTGATGGTTGAGCCGAAGTTGAACTCAATCGTTTC
>DATALK010000585.1:0-1678 GCA_036261085.1 Phototrophicaceae bacterium
CAGAATAAAGCGGGGAAATTTTATGGTGGTCGAACAAAAATTGCGCGGCGGGGTGATTGGCCTGGGGGTGGGTAAGGCGCACGCCAAAGGCTACTTATCCAGCCCGGATGTGGAATTGATTGCCGTTTGTGACAGCAACGAAGACCGCTTGCAAACGCTGGCAGCGGAATGGGATGTGCCGGTACGGTACACCGATTATAAAAAGATGCTGGCCGAGACGCCGCTGGATATGGTGAGCATCTGCCTGCCGAACGCCCTGCACGCGGAAGCGGCGCTGCTGGCGCTAGAAGCGGGACTGCATGTTATTTGTGAGAAGCCGATGGCGCCGACGGTGGCCGAGGCGCGGCACATGCTGGAAATGGCGCAGCGTTGTAACCGTCGGTTGATGATCGCTTATAATTTTCGCTACCGGCCCGATACGCGCTGGATGAAAAATCTGGTGCAGAGCGGCGCATTGGGGACGATTTATCAAGCGAATGTCTCCTGGCGGCGGGAGACCGGCATTCCCGGTTCCGGCTGGTTTGGCGAAAAAGACCTGGCGGGCGGCGGCGCGCTGATTGATCTGGGGGTGCATGTCATTGATCTGGCGCTGTGGCTGATGGGCTTCCCGGAAGTCAAGACCGTCAGCGGCGAAACCCGCCGATTGTTCGGCCAGCGCAATCTTAAGACCTGGGGGCGGCACCCGGGGGATGTGGCCCGCGACAATTTTGATGTGGATGATGGCAGCGTGGGTTTTATCCGGTTGGCAAACGGCGCACATATGCTGGTGCAGGCGACCTGGGCCGAACATACCCAGCCGCAGCAGGATGATATTCGCGTGGAATTACAGGGGACGGAAGGCACGGTGGTCCTCCATATCCGCAATTATAAAAATGAAGATACGCTGCGCTTCTATACGGAAATTCACGGCGAACCTGTGACGGTCATTCCGTCAGTGCGGTTTGGCGCGCCGCAGGGTCATGAAGCGCTGATTCACGATCTGGCACACTGCCTTCAGCACGATCTACCGGTAGGGACGGATGGGACGCAAGGATTGGCCGCGATTCGTATTCTGGAAGGGCTGTACGAGTCAGCCAAGACCGGGCGCGAAGTGGTTTTTGCGAATGAACAGGAGGAATAAAAATGACCGTACAACCGAACCCCGTTTTACGAAAGTTGGGACTGGCGGATACAGATCGCGCCGTCATCATTCATGTGGATGATTTGGGGGCGTACCAGTCGGCATTACCGGCATATGCTGAACTGCTGGACTTTGGGCTGATTTCGTCCGGCGCGGTGATGACGCCGTGTCCCTGGTTTCCGGCGGTGGCCGCGTTTTGCCGCGAACAGCCGCAGGCGGATGTTGGGCTGCACGCGACCCTGAACAGCGAATGGACGGTCTGCCGGTGGGGGCCGGTTTCTACACGGGATGCGGCAACCGGTTTGTTGGACGACGAGGGTTACTTTCATCAGTGGCCGCCCGCGACGTATGCCTGCGCTGACCCGGCAGCCGTCGGTGTTGAACTTGAAGCCCAGGTTCAGATGGCGCGTAAGGCGGGAATCAATCTGACCCATGTGGATACCCATATGGGAACTTCAACACATGCAAAATTCCGTTCGTACCATATCCAGACCGCGCTGAAATACGGCCTGCCGCCCATGATTGTACTGCGGGGGGATGAAGCGATTTATCGCCGTC
>DATALK010000590.1:0-3127 GCA_036261085.1 Phototrophicaceae bacterium
GTCGGTGTGCTGGTTTTTCTAGCCGATCTGGGACTGCCAACAGTTTACGTGATTTACACCTTAGGGCTGTTACTCATCCTCGCCAGCCTGGGCCTCCGCCGCTGGTTCGTGATTTTGTTAGGCTTAGTGGGCAGCCTGTGGTTGGTGATTTTCCCGACCATGAACCAGTGGAGCAACACGCTGTGGTATACCACACTGCGCGGCTTTCCCGAAGGAACCACTGTCCTGTTCTCCGGCTATAGCTCCTACCAGAAAGTGGATGTACTGCAACTGCCGGAAGGGGGGCGCGCGCTCTATCTGGATGGCTTAGACCATTTTAACGGCGCTTACGGCATTCGCCTGAATGTGATTGTGGGTGAAGTCCCTGCCGAACTGGTTCAGCCGGAACAATCGTTGGTCATCGGGGCGGGCGTCATGCAGACCGAACAACTGATTGCGGCGTATGGCGGGCATGTGACCACTGTCGAACTGGATGCGATGGTGGCGGATGTCGGCCAGCGGTTTTTCTATCAATACAATCAGATGGATCGCTTGACCAATCGCACAGTGGTGGTGGATGATGCCAAACATTTTCTTGCCAACACGGCGGCTCGTTATGATCTGATTGTGGCCGATACTCCGGCAGCTCTGAGCATCCAACCGGCGACTTTGTACTCGGTGCCGTTTTACCAATCCATCCACGATCATCTGACACCGCAGGGTATTTTTGTTGGCAATATGACCAGTGCGTTTGTTCCCGGTGACACCATTTCGCGGCGCGTCGCGGCTTCGGCCCTGGCAGTCTTTGATGAAGTGATGGTGATTACTCCAGCGTCTGTTGGCTGGAGTTTTATCATCGCGGCGGATGATTTGCCCTTTACGCGCGCAACTTTGGAAGCCGCTTTGCGGCGCAACGAAGAAGTGCAGTTTTCGACCTTTGACACCGCTGCCGTGCGTGCCGTTGTGGGTGAGGCCGCCCCGATTACCCTGGACTCCATGGATTTGGTGTTGCAGACCAGCCTGGAATGGATTAACGAGCGGCTGCACTGGGGAGAGGAATAATCCTGATGAAACTTTTCCGCTGGCTGTATCCGTCGCTGGTTGGCTTCCTGCTGGGGCTGCTGCAAACCGGGTTGTTCTTCCAGTTAACCTTTACCCTGTCGTCCAGCTTCCGAACTTTTTTGATGGTAACGGTCTGTTGGCTGTCAGGGAGTGTAATTGGCATTCGGCTGGCCCGGTTGGTGCGCCTGCCGCTCAACGGTTTTGTGGTGCTGGCCCTGCTGGCCTATTTCGGCTGTGTGATTTTGCTGGGGCTGGCGCCTTTTAATACCCAGTTATGGCCGGTCTATGCGGCCTTGATTGGGTTGACCGGGTTGTATCCCGGCGTGTTTTTTGTCCGCTTGGGGGACTACTATGCCGCCCGCGCCTTGTTTTTTAAAGAGAACAACGGCTTTATCATGGGGCTTATCAGCGGGACGCTGTTTTTCCTGGTGGCTGGTCGGGCGGCTTTGTGGGTTCTGCCAATTTTAGCGGCGGCAGCGGTCATCATCTGCACGCCCTATAACGGCCTGTTTCTGACCTTTGCCAGCGTGTTCCCCACCGGCGCAACCGAAGAAACACTCCTGCAAATTTATCGCCCCCGTCCCGGTTTGCCCTTCACCACCCTGACGCGCGCCACCGGGCAAAAGTCCATTTTATGGACGACTTTCACGAGTGAACAAATTGACCTGAATGTGCGCCATCCACAGGGGGAAGCCTACTGGAAGGCCATCCTGCACCGGTTTCGGGAACATGGTATCAAAACGATTCGCCTGGATGCGGTGGGGTATGCCATTAAAAAGCCAGGGACCAGTTGTTTTATGATTCCCGAAACTTTCACGTTTATCGAAGAACTGGCGCAGTATGCCCAATCATTGGGGTTGGAAGTGCTGGTAGAAATCCACTCCCATTATCAGCAGCAGCTTGAGATTGCTCGCCAGGTTGATCGGGTCTATGACTTTGCCCTACCGCCCTTGATCCTCCACGCCCTTTTTAATAAGACCGCGCGCTACCTCAAAACCTGGTTAGCAATTAGCCCCCGAAACGCGGTTACGGTGCTGGATACCCATGACGGCATTGGCGTGATTGATATTGGCGCAGCAGTGGCGGCGAATGGTTTAGTATCGCCGGGTCTCGTTCCGGCCCACGAGTTGGACGCGCTGGTGGAAACCATTCATGAGAAAAGCGGCGGTCAGAGCCGGCGCGCCACCGGTCAGGCCGCCTCCAATCTGGACTTGTACCAGGTCAACTGTACTTATTATGACGCTTTAGGCCGGAATGATCGTGATTATCTGATCGCCCGGGCCATTCAATTTTTTGCGCCGGGCATCCCCCAGGTTTATTATGTGGGGTTGCTGGCCGGCACGAATGATATGGAATTATTGCAACAAACCTCAGTAGGAAGAGACATCAACCGGCACTACTACACCTGGGACGAAACCCAAACGGCCCTCGCTAAACCCATTGTTCAAGACCTGCTCAAGCTCATCCGCTTTCGCAACGAACACCCCGCCTTTCAGGGAACCTTCTCGTTGATAAATTGTGCCGACTCGCTGCTCATTATCAACTGGCATCAGGCTGAAACCTGGGCGCGGCTGAAGGTTGATTTCTCCGCCGCCACGATGGAGATTTGTTATCTGGAAGATGGTGTCGAGAAGCACCTTGACTTTACGACCTGAGTTCTCGCCAACCAGGGATTGAATTTATAGAATGGCACACTGGCAAAAAACGAACGGCGGCAGCCGCTTGACGAGTGTAAAAATGGCTGCCAGACCGTCCGCCTGTTTAGAATTCCTGGCGAAATTGTCTAACAAATCAACTTCGTACAGGTCTTAACGTTCCCGGCGATTTCCTAGCGCGGCATCACACAGATGGTGGTTTTATCAGCAACGGCGGCGGGACACTGGCGCTGTTCATCATCAGCGGCGCTGTCAATCTGAAAATCGGCGAGCCAAAAGGCCACCGTCGAAGTCAGATCAAGCTGAGCAATCACATCGCAGGGTTCGGGCGGCGCGGCGTTGGAATTGTCACTCGTCAGCAGCAAACACTGGTGCGGCGCCAGCTGGGTCAGATCGGCTGCTGTCGCGGGATTTCCGAAAAGAGAGGGATC
>DATALK010000594.1:0-2865 GCA_036261085.1 Phototrophicaceae bacterium
TGTTCCGTTGTCAGGCTGGCTACCGGATTGGAGGGGTGGACAATGACGGCGATGCCATCCTGTCCCAGGGGAGCGGCCCATAACAAACTCTCTACCGGCAGGTGATTGGTGAAGAAAAACGGCGTCTCGTCTTTCAGCAGATGTTCCAGGGTTAGTTGATAATTGGCGCTCTCGGTCTCGAACGACACCGTCGGCAGAACTTCGGCATAGCGGGCGGCGAGGTCGGTCAAGAGGGGCAGGGTTGCGGTGGTGGTATAAACCCGAAGCGTGGCAAAATTAGCCGTGGGGGTGGTGACGGGGACCGCTTGCGTACTACAACTGACTAGGGTAAAGGCCACAATCGCCAGAGCGTGTTTGGTGCGCCGCATAGGGTACTTACACCCGGCGCAAGCAGACGGCGGGAAACTGCCGAGGCATAACGAACGCGGTGGAACCGGGGGGAATCAAGAGCGTGGTGTCCTTTAGCTTAGCCGGTTTGTTGGTACTGCTGAAGAAAACCTTCGACGTATTCGGGCAAGCGATCTTCTAAAATTGCATTCCGCATCGCCTGCACATGCTGGACGAGGAAAAAGATATTATGGATACTCAACAGGTACGCGCCCAGAATTTCACCCGCCTTGACCAGATGCCGCAGGTACGCCCGCGTAAAGTTCTGACAGCAGTAGCAGGTACAGCCGGGATCAACCGGGTTCGGATCGGTGGCGTAGGGCAGATTGCGCATATTGATGCGCCCGTGTTTGGTCAACGCGGAGCCATGCCGCGCCAGCCGGGTCGGAATTACACAGTCAAAAATATCAACGCCGCGCAGAATCGCCTGGGCCAAATCATCGGGATCACCAACCCCCATTAAGTAGCGGGGTTTGTCGGTAGGCAGCATCGGCACGGTAAAATCCAAGGTTTGATAGGTTTGTGTTTTGCTCTCACCCACCGCCAGCCCACCAATGGCATAACCGGGGAAATTCAGCGAACTCAAGAAGGCTGCCGACTCGGCCCGCAGGTCTTCAAAAGTACCGCCCTGTACGATGCCAAATAACGCCTGCCGTGTATCGTCCGGGTGAGCTTCCCGGCAGCGCGTCGCCCAGGCCGAAGTGCGCTGCACCGCGCGCGCAATCGCCTCCCGGTCATTCGGGTTTGAAAACTGGTCAAAACACATAATGATGTCCGCGCCCAGGTTTTCTTGGATCGTCATGGAGCTTTCCGGCGTCAGGCGGTGTTTGCTACCATCCAGGTGGCTGCGAAAGGTCACCCCCTGGTCGTCAATCTTATTGATCTCCGCCAGGCTGAAAACCTGGAACCCGCCGGAGTCAGTGAGGATGGGGCCATCCCAGGCCATGAACGAATGCAGCCCGCCCAGATCGCGGATCAATTCGTCGCCGGGACGCAGATGGAGATGATAGGTGTTCGCCAAGATCAGCGCCGCCCCCAATTCGTGGAGATCGCGCGGGGGAACGGCTTTGACCGTGCCTTGCGTCCCGACGGGCGCAAAAACCGGGGTGGGGATGGGGCCGTGCGGGGTGTGCAGAATCCCGGCGCGGGCGTTGGCTTGTGTTTTGACAATCTCGAAATAAAATGACATTAGGCGTGTCCTTCCAAAATCAGCGGTATTATAACAAAAATCATTGGCGGCTGTCGCCTCTGCCAATTTTGAGGTGAATAATGATTAGATTGTACGATCTCCTGGAAGCCTCCAACGGCCAACCCTTTGGCGAACCCGCCGCCCATATCTTTACCGATTTCTGTCTGGATTCGCGCCGTGCGGCGGAAGGGCAGCTCTATGTCGCTTTAAAAACAGACCGGGGCGATACCCATCAGTTTATGCGGGAAGCCGTCGCCAACGGGGTTATTGGTATCCTCTGCACCAATCCGCCGGAGTTTGACACTCAAGGCATTTCCGTTGTGATTGTCAAAGATACCGAAGCCGCCCTCATGGCCTGGGCGCGTTACATCTTAAACAAAACTGGCATCCAGGTGATTGGTGTCGCCGGAACCTCTGGGAAATCCGTCACCGTTCGCGCGATTAATCAGGTCTTGAGTACGCGCTACTCGGTGCTGATTGATCCGGGAACCGCGCGTGGCCGGTTGGGCCTGCCGCTAGCCCTGGCCCAACTGAATTCCGAACATGAATTTGTCGTACTGGAACTGTCACCCAACTACCCCGGCGAAATGGCCGATATGGTGCAAACGTTGCAACCGGATACCGGCATCATCACCAATGTCGGCCACGCGCATACCGATATGTTTACCAACGTCGAAGAAATCACCCGCGAAACGCGCGTCCTGGTCGAACGCCTGACTCCCAATGGGCTGGCTGTTTTGAACTACGACGATGATAACATCCGGGAGATGGCAAATGCCACTCGCGGGCGCGTTGTCACCGTTGGCATGGAACGTTTTGGCGCGGATTTGATGGCCTACAACGTCATGGTGGGTCTGACCAAAACCGGCTTTGACCTGCGTTACAAAGGTGAACGTTACGTGGGCCGCTGGACACCGCTGCTGGGCAAACACCAGCTTTACGGCGTGTTAGCAGGACTGGCCGTTGGCCTGCATTATGATACGCCGATTGCCAGCGCGCTCCAGGCCATTACCGAAATGGCCTACCTGCCCGGACGAATGCACCCGCTCCCCGGCATCAACAACTCAGTTTTAATTGACGATTCCTACACCGCCAATCCCCAATCGGCGCTGGCTGCACTGAACTGGGTGCAGGTCGTCAACGAAGAGCGCGCCACCACCGACCAGCGTCGCGTCATTTTTGTGATGGGCGATATGGATAACCTGGGGTCTTACAGTCAGTACGGCCACCGGCTCGTCGGGCATCGGGCCGCCGAAGTTGCCGACCTGATCGTGACCAACGGCCACGAC
>DATALK010000596.1:0-3400 GCA_036261085.1 Phototrophicaceae bacterium
TTCGTAGCCGTAGACCCACAGCGCATCGTAGGCGGTAAACGGCCAGTAGGCCACGCCGAGCCAGCGAATGACCAGCGCAGCGGCGACGAGCAAGATCAGCAGCTTTTCGTCGAGTGCCAGCCGAACCTCACCCCCCGGCCCCCATTGGTTACTATCCGCAGTTTTTGCCACTGCAATACACCTTTCTGCAACTGGCAACTGGCGGGGTCATCAATGACCACACCGCCCGCGCCGTCATTCCGTTCCTGCATCTGGGCAGCATCCTGGCCGCGTACACGCTCGGCCACCGGCTGTTTGGCCGTCGGGTGGGGATTTACACCGCCGCCATCTGGGCGCTGTACCCGCATGTGGCGGATTGGTCGCGTTTTGGTGATCTGGAAATTCCAACGACTTTTTTGTTCACGGCGGCGGCGGCGTTTTTTCTCCTGGCGTGGCGGCACGAGTTGCCAGAAATCAGTTCCCAGCCACTCCCCAAGAGGGTAACAGACCCCGCAAACACGGAAACCTCACCCCCTACCCCCCGCTCCATTGCAACAGAGAGCGGGCAGCGAGTGGGGTTGAGGTCTTGGCTCCCACCGCATCGGCGGCGCTATGCAATTAGCGCCGGACTGCTGCTCGGCATTGGCATGTGGACCAAACCCACAATGGGCGCGTTTATCTGGGGTGTGGTGGCGCTGGTGGCCGTTGATTTGGCCCAGCAAATCGGGACGAAACGTTCCGGCTTCAGCCTGGCCGCCTTCCGGCAAAGGGCGCGGTTTCGGGTCGCCTTATGGACGGCCATCGTTTGTATTCCATTAGGAGCGGTCTGGTATCTTCGCAACATCATACTAGGCCACGCCCCGATCACCATGCCCACCGACTTCTGGCCGACATTGGCCGCGCGCAGCGGCGTCGAATTTGGCTGGCCGCTGCTGGCGCTGCTGCTGCTGGTCGTTTATGTGCTGTTTGATTACGGAGTCGGTACGCGCTTTGTCGTCGCTACCACCGGCCAACCGGATAAAGCCCTGCTCCGGCTGCCGCAGTTGCTGATCGGCCTCGCGCTGGTGCTGGTCGCGCTACTGCCTTCGATAAACCAACCGCGCCGGATGGTCTGGACGGAATATCTGGTACTGACAACCGGGGCCGGATTACTGGTAGTCGCGCAGCAAAAGTATCTGCGCCGTCGTTGGCCGGGGACGACCAGTCAGCTTGTCTGGGCGCTGCTGCTGGCACTGCCGTACTTCATAACGTGGTT
The DNA here is from genome assembly GCA_036261085.1 of Phototrophicaceae bacterium. Classification (GTDB taxonomy): domain Bacteria; phylum Chloroflexota; class Anaerolineae; order Aggregatilineales; family Phototrophicaceae; genus CFX2. The sequence goes on from DATALK010000596.1 coordinate 1,235, forward strand.
TTACTCGTACAGCTACCATTACCGGCTGTCCTTCCCCATCGTGCCGCTGCTGGTGCTGCCAACGGCGGTCATCCTCGCCAGATGGACTCAAAAGCTGTTGACCGCGCTGGCGGCTGCCCAGAAACCCTGGCGACTGCGAATCATCACCGCGCTTTATTTGACTGCGCTGGTACTGCTGGCCGGGCCGGGAGTCATCAACGCCCTGTATGATCCCAACGCGGGCTGGGACTGGCTGTGGACGGACAAACTTCCCGATGATTTGAGCAAGTATGCGTCCGGTAATCCGGCACTGATGGCCGTTGTTAATGGGCTGGAGATTTTTGAACAGGACAATGGCCGCCTGCCGGTGGTGGTCGCGCCGGGAATCGTGCGATTGCCATTTTTCTTCCCCACCGCCGAGATTCGCACCCAGGCCGCACCCACGCGCTTAAGCCAGCTTGACGGCATTGATTATTTCATCTACGGGATGCCGGAAACACGCGGCATGTACCAAACCATTCCGCTGCAGCAAAATCAGGTTGTTTCCGCGCTGGCGCTGGCTGATTATGACTCGTCCGATCAGCTCATCCGCAAAGCGTGGTGGCACGACGACGGCAATTTTAATTACACCGTTTACGAACTCCACCTGGCAAAACGCTTTATCAAGCCGGAAATCGGCGCCCCCACGCCAGAAGGTGACGTGGTATTTGGCGAATTTGTGCGCTTCCTGGGCCACAATATCGGCGGCGATTATTTCTTCCCTGGGCGAAAGATTATTATGAATCTGTATTGGGAAGTACTGGCGCCGCCGCCTGACGATTATATGGTGTATATTCATCTGCGTGATGCTCAGGGCAAGGTTTGGGAAAGTTGGGATGGCCCTGTCACCCGCAGCGCCGACGGCAATTATTACTCGACGCGGGTGTGGGCGCCGGGTGAATATATTGATGACAAGCGCCTGTTAGTCCATAACCAGACCGCTATTCCTTTGGGAAAAGATTACGCCATTGTCATTGGTTTATATAATTTACAAACCGGCGCACGGGTTCCGCTGACCATCAACGGCCAACCGGTAGCGGATGGCTATGTGGTTCACCGGAATATCGCCATTGTGCCGGAGGAAAACCGTTAGAAGGTATTTGGAAATTCAGATTCGACAACTTGAAGAGCAACCGCACCCCGCCGATCAGGGGACATCCGTCCCCATTCGCGCAACCTCACCCCCACTCGCTGCGCTCGTTTCCCCCTCTCCATAGTATGGAGAGGAGGTTAGGGGGTGAGGTGACGCTCTATATTTTTTTGCCTAAGGCCGGTACAGCCTAATTTTCAAACACGCTCTAGTCCGATTTCGGAATCAGACCCTGTTCATCCAAAAACGCGGCATAACGTTTGGCCTGCTCAAAGGTGCCTTTTATGGACAGATGAATGGGATCGTTTTCCGCCCAAACTTCTGGGTCAAGCGCGAAATCGGTTGTCACCAAATCATACAAAGGTACATCATATTCCTGAGCCAGACGGCGTAAAATATCATTATAGTCGCTGACCGCCTGCCGCCAGTATTCCGCTGTTGATGCACTCTGGTCATTGGGATTATAAGCCCACGTCGAAATCATCACCTGAACCTTGTTATTCTGCGCCACCGCGATCAGATTTTTCTCATTGCGCTCAAAAAAGACGGGGGGATTGGCGGCAATTCGTTCCAGACTCAACTCCTTACCTGAACACGCGGGCCGCGTTTTTACATCCGTCTCCAGGGCGGTTGGGTCATTTCCCCAACCCAACCGGATGCTGATGAAGCGGTACAGCACACTGGGACTATATTGAACATTGGTGTCCCACAGATTTCGCGCTGGGTCTAGCCCCCGGTAAGGGTCCAACCCGCGATAACAAGCTGGCGCATACGTCCGCTGCCGCACATCATTCACCCCATCATAGACAATTGCCAGGTCGGGTTCTAACTCCAGGACCCGCAGCTCAAAGTTAACCAGCGTATCCCAGGTCGAATAACCAATGAGGCCCGCATTGACAACTTCGACGTTCTGATAGCCATACTGCTCCGAACGTGAATATCAACTGGACATTCAATTTTTTGAACGGCAGTTGTTGACCTGGTTGTTAGCGGTTCCTGCCGGACTGCTGCTGCTGGGGGCGCTGCTGCTGGCTGTCTGGCCGCGTTTGTCACCGGTG
>DATALK010000599.1:0-3810 GCA_036261085.1 Phototrophicaceae bacterium
ATCGGGCGGTAAACGATGAGGCCATTGATGTTTTCGCCCTCGCGCCAGAGGCCGAAGCAGTAGCGGCGAAAAGGATGCTGGGCATAACGGTGATAGATGAACTGGTCGGTGTTCACAAAACTGGCTAAACCGTTCAGCGTGGCAGTTGGGCAATGGAACGAGGGCGGGAGCGTATCGGTGAGTTCGAGCGTGGCGCGGGAGCGACGCGGCGGAATCCAGGCCAGCGCGGGTTGCAGTTGGCCGCAAACCTGATAGCCGTAAGATTGGCTGTGGCGATCTACTTTGACGCCGTTGGCGTTGGAAAAGCCGACTCCGGCCAGACCGCCGCGCGCCTGGACAGCTTCATAAACGGGCTTGCTGACCTGCTTAATCAGACCGCGTCCGCGATAATCGGGATGGACGGCCATGTTCAGACTCATCCCGGCTTCAACAATGGTCTGGCTGTGGGGCAGATACAGGTGGGTGAGCAGACAGGCGTATTGGGCAACCAAACGATCTGCGTCCCATGCGCCCCAGGCGACCAGTTCACGCCCCTGGTGTAACCAGCCGAGCAGTTGCCGCATATCCGCCGGAGAACGGTCAAAAGCTGTTGCCAGCAGTTCCGCCCAGGCGGGCGCATCTTCTAAAGTCAGTGGCGCAAGTTCCATAAGGTTGCTCAATTGATCCGGTATGTGTTGTTAGGAACACTATAATCGGTATCGGGTTGGGATGCTGATTGCTGGGCCTACGCCGTACCTCCGCCACCTGTACCACTGCTATTCTGCCGGAACGGGCAGACCTTCAATCGCCATAATTTTAAGCGCGTTGGTGGTTATCGAGGGGCCGAGTTGCAGGCGATAGTCAAAGCTGAGGTGATCGTTCTGGATGCTGTCGGCAAAGTGATAATTCTGGATGCGGCCTTCGGTGAGGCGCGTGAGTTCGAGGTCGTGGGTGGAAACCAGCCCCAGCCCATGCGCGGCAGTGTTTTCAGAAGTCATCAGCGCGTGGATATAAGACCGGCTGCCGATAAAGCGTTCGCGGTTATTTGTGCCTCGGAAGATTTCGTCAATCAGGAAAAACAGCGGCAGCGGGTGCGATTGGTCTAAGGCATCCAGCAGGGCTTTGAGCCGCCGCACTTCGGCGTAGAAGTATGAGAAGCCGTCGGTCAAGGAGTCGTTGATACGAATGCAGGTGAACAAGCGGAACAGCGATAGGTGAAACTGCGCTGCCGGGACAACACTGCCCGCGTAAGCCAGCACCATATTGATGCCGACAGTACGGAGAAAGGTACTTTTGCCGGACATATTGGAGCCGGTAATCAGCGCCATCTGGCCGAGGCCCTCCAGCGTAAAATCGTTGGTGATGCGCTTCTCGACGGGAATCAGTGGATGGCCTAAGCTGCGGGCTTCCCAGGCGATGGTTTGCGTTTCGAGGTGGGGGAACTGGTAGGCGGGATGCAGGTCGGCAAAGTTGGCTAAGGCGCATAAGGCTTCCAATTCATGCCAGATGTCCAGCCAGACGGGAAGCTGCGTTTGCAACTGGCGCTTCATTAACCGCAGCCGGTAGGCAAAAAATAAATCCCAGGGAATGAGGGCGTTAAGCGTCAGCCAGAGCAGTTGGTTGTGCTGCAAACTGGCCGCGCCGACAATGCGCTCCAGCCGCCGCAGCAGCACAGCGGGCCGGTCAGCGCCTAAAAATGGGGCGCATAAGTGTTTCAGGTGGCCGGTGTGGTAGGGATAGGTTTCCAGAAAGGTGAAAACAGCCTGCACCCGCTTGAGGCTGTCCTGTAAAAAAGTGCCTTCTTCAAACAGCCCCACTAAATCACGGAGGCGGCTGATGGACAGCGCCGCGTAGAGGACAAACGAAATTGTCCAGTAGGGCGGGAGCAGTCCAGCGGTATTGAGCGCGCCTAGAACGATGTTAAAAGCGGCCAGCCCACCTAAGACCGCAACGATTAATCCCAGGCGATCCGGCGGGATGGGGTCATTAAGCCACTGGTGGAGGTTCTTGGAACTCCAGCGGCCAGGGCGCGCGGCGGATAACTGCCCATACAAGGCTAATTTGTCGCGGAAAAGCGGCTGTTGGCTTAACTCGCGGACGAGATGCTGCCGCCGGTCAATGCTGGCGGCAGCCGGCACGGTTTGCAGCAGCCAATCGCGGAGGCGGGTGCTGCCTTCAACGGTGATGGCAGTGTCTAACAGTTGGTGCAGGGAGTGCGGGCCGGTCAGATCGAGATCAATTTCAAAGGGATGCCGCGAGTCCGGGTTTCCCGGCAAGGGGGTGGGTAGATGTTCCCAATCGAGCGCCTGCCGCGCGAGATGGGTTTCCTTGAGTTTTAGCCAGAGTTGCAGCCGTCGGATGGTGGTCTCGACGCGGCGGTGCTGGTAAACCACAAAGCCAAAAAGACCCAGACCGGCGATGAGGAAAAGCAGCCCCACCGGATCGCTGACCGACGCGCCGATTAAAGCCGCCAGCAGCGCACCCAGGAAAGCCCACAGCCGCGCCCAGGAAAGGCGCGTGCTGCGCTGTCTGAGCCGAGGAATTCGCTGGCGCAGAAAAGCGGCGGTGCGGGTCAGGCGGTGGCGGCGGGATTCGTAGGTGGGCATCGTGGGGTTAGTCCTGATGAATGGGAAATTAAGCAGCAAGTAACACATGGAGAATGGTAGATGGGTTGTGGGGGAGCGTCAAGCGGGATTTCGGAGTGTAAATGGATTATTATAAAGATTAAATGTACGGACACGATATATCGTGTCCGTACCAAGTCGCTACCTTTAGATAAGGATTAACGTGCCATCCAGCCGCCGTCTACCGGCACAATTGCGCCGTTCATGTAGTCGGAGGCGGGTGACGCCAGGAAAACAGCGATGCCGCGCAGGTCTTCCGGCGTACCCCAACGGCCCGCCGGGATACGTGCCAGGATGGACTCGCTGCGATTGGCGTCGGCACGGAGTTGGGCGGTGTTGTCGGTTGCCATATAACCGGGAGCAATGGCGTTAACGTTAATGCCAGAGGCGGCCCATTCGTTGGCGAGCGCGCGGGTTAACCCGGCGACAGCGCTTTTAGCCGCTGTGTACGAGGGAACGATGATGCCACCCTGGAACGACAGCATGGAGGCAATGTTGATAATTTTGCCCGAACCCTGCTCTTTCATGACGCGGCCAGCCGCCTGGGACAGGAAAAAGACAGTTTTCTGATTCAATTGAATCACATCGTCCCAGTCCTGTTCGCTGAAGTCCAGCGCGGGAGCGCGGCGAATAATCCCGGCATTGTTCACCAGAATATCCAGGCTGCCGAGTTCGGTTTTAACCTGGCCGACAACCGCGTTTAAATCCGCAACCGAGGCGTTAATTAAATCAACTGATAAGGTCAGGAAACGGCGACCAAAGGATTCAACCTGGGCGCAGGTTTCGTGACAGTCTTCCGTCCGATCTAACCCGGCGATGTTTGCTCCAGCTTCAGCCAGCGCAACGGCGATGGCCTGTCCCAAACCCCGACTCGCGCCTGTGACCAGAGCGACTTTGCCATCCAGCCGAAATAAGTCCAACACGCTCATCATGGCCCCCTGAGTTACAGCAATTCTGACATCGGAATCGCATCCATATCGCTAAAAGTCTGATTTTCGCCGCCCATCGCCCAAATAAAACCGTAGTTGCTGGTTCCCATCCCGGCGTGGAGCGACCAACTGGGCGAAATGACGGCCTGTTCGTTGCGAATTATGATGTGGCGAGTTTCCTGCGGCTCACCCAGCAGATGCACCACAAAGTTATTTTCCGGCGTACCCCAACGGCCCGCCGGGATACGTGCCAGGATGGACTCGCTGCGATTGGCGTC
>DATALK010000603.1:0-3212 GCA_036261085.1 Phototrophicaceae bacterium
GACGTTGCAGCCGGGGTCGTCCATTATGCCGGGGAAGGTCAATCCGGTGATGGCCGAAATGCTGGATATGGCGATGTTCCATATCATCGGCAACGATACGACGATCCTGCTGGCCGCGCAAGCGGGGCAGCTTGAATTGAACGTGATGATGCCCATTCTGGCGCACAATCTGTTTGAAGCCATGCTGGTGATGATTGGCGCGGTGCGGGCGTTTACTGATAAGCTGGTGGTCGGGTTAATTGCGAACCGTAAACAGGCTGAAGGCTGGTTGGCACGGAATCCCATTCTGGTAACGGCCTTAAACCCGATTATTGGTTATAACAAAGGTAAAGAGGTGGCGGTCAAGTCACTGGAAGAAGGCCGCAGCGTGCGGGATATCGTGGTGGAACTGGGCTATCTGACACCCGAAGAGGCTGATCGGGCGCTGGATGCCCATACGATGACTGAGGGTGGTATCCAAGGTATCAGCGGCGGCGGTTAAGGTTTGGTTCTTAAGTTAGGATTTGTTGAGAATGCGGTTAAGATAAAGTATACTCAATCGCGTTCTCACATGCACAAGGCGTTAAGCTAATCTGTGGCAACTCGAAAAATCGGCAAGTACGACATCGTTGAGCGCCTGGGGCGCGGCGGTATGGCGGAAGTTTACCGCGCCTACCATGCCAACCTGGATCGGTATGTAGCGATCAAGGTTCTGCACGCTTTCCTGGCGGACGACCCGGAATTTAAAGGACGGTTTGAGCGCGAAGCCCAGAACGTCGCCAAGCTCAAGCACCCGAATATCGTGCAGGTGTACGATTTCGATTTTGACGCTCCCAGCGAGAGTTATTATATGGTGATGGAGCTGGTAGATGGGCCAACCCTCAAAGACCGGCTGACCTCCATGTCGGACCCCGATGAACTGCTGCCACTGCCGGAAGTCCTGCGGATTATCCGTGAGGCGGCGGGCGCGCTGGCCTATGCCCACAGCCGGAATATGATTCACCGGGATGTCAAACCGGCGAACCTGATGCTGGATCACGATGACCGCGTCGTTTTAACGGACTTCGGTATTGCTAAAATTGTGACTGGAGCGCAGTTTACCGCCAGCGGCGGCATGGTTGGCACTCCGGCTTACATGGCCCCGGAGCAGGGGTTGGGCGAGGCCGGTGATGAACGGTCTGACCTGTACTCGTTAGGAATTATCCTGTTCCAACTGGTCACGGGCAAGCTGCCTTATGATGCTGAAACCCCGCTGGCGATTATCCTTAAACATCTGAATACGCCGACACCGTCGGCGCGCTCGGTGAATTCGAACGTATCAGAAGCGATTGATCGGCTGATTGCCAAAGACCCGGAAGATCGTTACCAGTCGGCGGCGGACATGATTCAAGACCTCGAACGGATTGAACGAGGTGAGGACATTGGACGGGCGCGGACGGGTAACAAACCCGCCGTGCCGCCAGTGGTGACTTCTCCAGCGCAGGATACACTGAAAATTGACCCGGATGACACGCCCACGCAGCGGTTGACACAGCCGATGCGGGCCGCAATTGAACCCGCTCGCCGCCGGGGTTTACCCTGGTGGGGATGGATGAGTCTGCTGGTAGTACTAGTGGCGGTGGTGGCCTTTGTGGCTTTGAACCGCGATCAGTTGGTCGCGTTATTGGGCACTACGCTGACACCAACGTCCGTGATAACCCAAGTTGCCGAAGTTCCGTCACCCGAAGTAACCGCTGCAACGGTTGAAGTTGTGGCCCCGCCAGGGACGGCCACAACCGTTGTGCCGACCAGCCAGACGCCCAGCAAAACGCCTTCGGTGACGTTTCCGCCAACGGCCACGCCTTCAGCTACCCTCACCCCTTTGACCCCTTCAACCGCGACTTTTACGCCGTCCCCGACACGCACATTACGACCTACTTCAACCCCAACGCCCACGAAGACCTTTACTCCTCGGCCAACGGATACACCTCGGTTGACCGACACCCCCGCGCCAAATCTGACCGAAACGGCAGCTGCCCTGGCCGCTGTGCAAACCGCAACGGCGACAGCCTGTATTTTTGATTACGCCATTATTGAGCAAGACCCGGTAGATGGCGGGTTGGCCCGCGCCAATTCCGCTTATGCGCGGAAAATTGTGCTGGAGAATACCGGGAACTGCGTTTGGGAGCCTAATACCCTCCTGGCGTATGTTGAGGGGGAAAGTTTTAGTGCCGGGCCGCGTATTTTCATTCAGGAAAGTGTCGGGGTGGGGAAGCGGGTTGAGCTGCAATTTGTCGGTAAGACTCCGCTGCGGGGCGCGCCATATACTGGCATTTGGGAACTGCGCACGCCGAACCAGCGAAAAATTGGCGAATCGATTGAAATCAGCATCCAGGTTTACGAGGGCGGTTGATGAACCGAGAACAAGCCTGGGAAATTGTGACTGAATTCACCCAGAGCGAGTCGCTGCGGCGGCATATGTTGGCGGTGGAAGTCGCTATGCGAGCGTATGCGCCGCGTTTTGGTGGCGATGTTGAAACCTGGGGAATTGTTGGGCTGCTGCACGATTTTGATTACGAGCGCTATCCTGATATTACCGTTGAAGGTCATCCGGTAGTCGGTTCCAGAATCCTGCGCGAACGCGGCGTGTCCGAAGCTGTTATTCGGGCGATTCTGGCTCATGCCGAAGAAATTACCGGTGTGCGGCCCGAATCCGCGTTGGAAAAGACGCTGGTGGCGGTAGACGAGTTAACCGGCTTTCTGATCGCGGTGACTTTAGTCCGCCCGTCGAAAAGTATTTTAGATGTTGAACTGAAAAGTATTAAGAAAAAGTGGAAAGATAAATTATTTGCTGCGCCGGTCAATCGTCAGGAGATTGAACATGCGGCGGCGCGGTTGGGTGTGCCGTTGGATGAGCATATCCAAATTGTGCTGGCCGCGATGAAAGCTAACGCCGGGGCGTTAGGTCTGGAAGGGCAATCCCAAATCTAAGCTTTGTTTTCGCTATAAATAAACCCCGCCAACTGCGGTTTGTTGACGTTTCAGGGTCACAAGTGTGGTGGGGTCGCGGGGCAATGTTGATTAAAAGCACGGGGTATCGTCGCTTTAGGTGACTGATACGCCCGTGCTTTTGTGTATTTACCGGCACATCCATTCGCGTTTGTCTCAACTTAAGGCGCGGGAGACTAGCGCCGGGGTCTACCACCGATGCCACGCTGGTCACCAATGGTGAGCAATGTTATCTATACCGTTCC
>DATALK010000609.1:0-6072 GCA_036261085.1 Phototrophicaceae bacterium
AGAAAATGGGCATACTGGAGACCCCAGAGCGCCACGCGGTGCGCATGAAAGTATCCAGCATGTCAAAATAGCTGTCGCCCTCCCGCTCCCAGGTGTCCATGTCCATCCAGAAGCGGACGGAATTCAGTTGGAGCCGCTGGCAGTAGCCCCATTCTTTTTCCAACTGTTCCGGCCCGTCTTGCGGATGGGGATTGTGGCACACGCCGCGAATATGGCTGTAGTCTTTTAACGGTTGCATGGTTTGGTCTCCAACAAGGATTTTTGCAGTGAATTTCATTCGTTAAGTAGGGGGTATCTGAATATTTTTACGAATTAATACGGAGAATAGGCCGCCGGACACCCCTTATCAGTGTTCTCGCCCCTCAACCTCTATCCCCAACCCGTTCCTCCCTAGCGGGACTCCCGTTGGTCGCCGTACACGGAGAAAGTGAGAAAAGCCAAATTTCCCCATTTTGAAGTCCCTCTCCGCATACGGGGAGGGTTTTAGGGAGGGGTTAAAAAGGGTCAGAATAGTTTATGCACACCCTCAATTTACTAGTGCTTAATCAAAAAGGCCATCCCGGTGTCCAGTTTGGCTGGCACTATACAGTGGCATCCTCGGCCAGCGGGAGGACAAAACCAAAGGTGCTGCCCTGGCCGTAAACACTGCTAAAGCGCATGTAGCCCCGATGCCGGATGATAATCCGGTTCACCAGATGTAAGCCTAAGCCCGTGCCATCAATCTGGCTGGTCTCTAACGTTCGAGCGCGGAAGAACGGCTGGAACAATTTAGACTGATCTTCTTCACGAATGCCATAACCGGTGTCCTGGACTTCAAAAACTGCCCCCTCGGCGGTCACAGCGAGCGAGACCGTCACGCGCCCGCCGTCCGGCGTGTATTTAATGGCATTGCTCACCAGATTTACCACCACCTCCTGAAGCTGGGCCAAATCACCCCGCACCGATACGGCGGTGGCCGCCGGATGCAGTTCCAACTGCTGCCCTTTTTCGCGGGCCTGCCGCTCAAATTCCCGATAAACGGCGGTGGTAATCACCGCCAGATCAACCACCTGCTGCAAGCTGGTTTGCATCGAGCGTTCAATTTTTTCCAGTGAGAGAATGTTGGTGGTGATCGCGCGCATTCGCGTCACGGACTGATTGAGGATGTCAAACACCATCTGCTGCTGTTCGTCCAGCGTGGCCGGATAATCGGTACGCAGCAGTTCAACAGCGGTCAGGATATTGGTCAGCGGGTTACGGAGGTCGTGCGCGGCGATGCGAATCATATCACTTTTCATGGTTTCGAGATCGCTCACGCGGTCATACAGACCTTGCAGTTCATCAAGCTGGGTTTTAAGCTGTTCGTGCAGGCGTGCATTATCAATCGCCACCGCAATCCGCGCGGCCAGCAGTTGCACCAGTTCAAACACTTCGGTGGTAAACCGTTCCGGTTTCGAAGTTTGAATGTTAAGGATGCCGATTACGCGCTCGTCGGCGACTAACGGTACGGTAATTTGGGCGTGAATGTTTGGCACATTGGGCAGGTAATCGGGGTCAGCCTGGGTATCCAGGACTCGTTCGGCGCGCTGCTGACGCAGGACCCGCCCAACCAAGCCCCCATCCAGCGGCAGATAGGAGTTCAACAGAGAAACCGGATACGCGCCAATCACCTGCGCGACCCGCAGTTGTTCCCCTTCGACCAGATGAATCGCTCCGGCTTCGGCATTCCCCAGACGCACCGCAGCATCCAGACCAATCGCCAGCACGTAGCTGACGCTCAAATGGCGTGTCAGTTCCACGTCCAATTGGCGCAGAACTTCCAGACGGCGGACATATTCCGGTGAGGGCGTGAGATTAGCGGTCACGGTTATTCACTTCATGGTTACAGACATTGTCGGTATTTTAACACAAGACGATTTTGGGTAACGTAATGTTATTCAAACCTATGCAAATTTCTCTATAGAACTTCATCTGCCTGGGGTACAATATCCAATTGTCCAGACCGAACAAACCAACGAGAAGTTCCCACCTCATGATCAATCTGCGCGCGTTAATTTTTGACCTGGATGGCGTGATCGCCGAAACGCTCTGGCTGCATTACGAATCCTGGCGGCGGCTGGCGGAGGACGAAAACCTCCCGTTTACCCCGCAGCATTACGAGGGGATGCTGGGACTGCCGCGCCGCGCCTGCTTGCCCATTTTTCTTCAAGGTCGGACGGTCAGCGAGGAAATCGCGCAGGATTTGATGCGGCGCAAGAACGACTATTTCACCGAACTCATGGAACGGATGACCCCCGCCGACGCCGCGCCGGGAGTCGCCGATCTCATCCACGAAGGCCGTGCCGCTGGCTTAAAAATCGCGTTAGGCTCATCCAGCCAAAACGCGCGCCGGGTGCTGACCAAATTGGGCCTGCTGGATTTCTTTGATGTGGTCGGGGATGGCCTGACCGTCGAACGCACCAAACCCGCGCCCGATATTTACCTGTGGGCAGCGGAACACCTGGGTGTCCAACCTGCCGAAGCCGTTGTGTTTGAAGACTCCGCCGCTGGCGTTGAAGCGGGATTGGCGGGCGACTTCTGGGTCGTGGGCATCGGTTCGCCGCATCTGGTAGGCCGCGCCCAGGTGGTCGTCGAGTCGCTGGCCGGGATGACCCTGGCGAGCCTCCGCGAACGCCTGGAAACCGCGCCCATGTAGCGGCGTCCGCGCCTAAAAATTACAGGGCGATTCTAGCTCGGTGGCCGGAATCGTATCTGTGAAGTTCACGCCGCCCGCGCGCAGTTCGGCCACCTGCGCCAGCACTTCATCGGGTGTCAGCACCGTATCCGCCATGTAAAACGTCCAATCAATCTGTTGCTGATACTGGCGTTCTTCAGTTGAATCAATCAGTCCATCCCGGATAAACCACAGGTTGTAATTGAGCGCCATCGGCACTTCGGGATAATACTCGCCGCTGTGGGTGTCCAGCAGGTCGCCATCCACATAATACGCCACTTCCCCATCGGCCACCTGTAACACCAGCGTGTGCCAGCCATCAAAACTGGCCGCAACCTGCCCCGATTGGTTCTCGGCGATCCAGGGTTCCTGCTGGAACGTTTCCCAGGTGGTGACAAAAAAGTTCGGCCCGGTGGTGCCCCAACCGCCGTTGGGCAGGTATTCAAAATCCAGTTCGCTGTAATCGGGGTCGAGATCGGCAGCCAGCGGGCTGATCTGGTAAAAGGTCTGCACGATGTTATCCCCGTCCGGCCCGCTCACTGGCGCATCACTGAACCGCACCCGCGAAGCATACATGCCCTCAAAAAATTTACGTTCCTGGCATAACTGCGTCTGTCGCGTGCGTTTGCCGTTGGTCGTCGAAACTAGCTGTACCAGACGATTGTCCGCCGCGTCGGCATCAGGCACAATCGTAATGCCTTTGGCCCACCAGCGCGCATCCGGGACACCGGGCCACCCTTTGCCGGTGCGGACAATCCAACCATGCCCGGTAAAGGCCGGGTCAGCCGTCCCCATATAGCTGAAATCGTCAAAAAACAGCGGCGTTTCGGGTGTGTCTGCCGTTTGCGTATGCGCCGCAGTCAGGGACAGCAGCAGGAGCAAGATCAGGGCCAATGATTTCAGGGGCATGTTTTTACCTTTTAATTAATGGGATTACGGACAGGATTTAGCGTGTCATAGGTAGCAAGTTAAACCACCATTGCTTGTCCCTACCAATCGTCGTAGGGACAAGCAATGGCCCGTCCGCCGGTTCACGATCCGGTCTATTGTTTACAATCGGTAGCCGCTACACCATAGCTTGTATCGCCTGCGCACCCTTTAATTATTCCGCCGCGTCCGTAACCGCCGGGATAATCAGATCATAAATCAGCCGCAGCAGAACTTGATTCTGTTCATTGGCAACCGCGCCGGAAACGCGCCAGCGGGTCTTGGTCACGACGATTAAATCCAACTCCGGGTAAACGAAGATGTTATCACCCGCATAGCCGGAGGCCACAAACGCCGGATAGGGCTTGTCATCACCATCGGAGGCGCGCCACCAATAATAGCCGTACCAGGTCACATCCTCATCCTGGGCCGTCGTTGTCCATTCTACCCACGCCACCGGGACAAGCTGTTCCCCATCCCACACGCCGTTGTTCAGATACAAGAAGCCGAATTTTGCCATATCCAGCGGCGACAGCGCCAGCCCCATGCCGCCGGTATTGTAACCATCGGCGTCGGTCTCCCATTCGCCGGGGGGGCAGACCCAGCGGTTTGAACAGGACTTCATCCGCGTATTCTTCCAGCGATTTTCCCGTCGTGCGCTGGAACAGGCCCGAAACGAGATGGCTGTCCGCCGTGCTGTAATTCCACGCTTCACCCGGCGCGTGGGCCAGCGGGAAATTAATGATCCGTTCCATTTGCCCGCGCCCCAGCAGGGAGAGGGCGTCGCCGTCGTCCCACTGCAACCCCGAACGCATCCCCAGCAGATGCCGCAGCGTCAAATCTTTTTTATCGGCATTCACGCCGTTTTTAAAATATTCCGGGAACACCTCGGCGACTTTTAAATCCACACTCGGCAGGTCGCCGCGTTCCAGCGCCATCCCGACCAGCGCCGAAGTGACACTTTTAGTGATGGAGCGGGTGTTATCGGTTTCGGTAGGCTGATAGCCGTTAAAATAGTTTTCATAAACAATATAACCGCCGCGCACCACAATCACGCTGTTCGTGGCTTTCATCTGGTGATCTTCCAAAAATTGCGGAATCCCGGCTAATTTCTCCGCATCCAGGCCCTGTTCAGCGGGCAAAGCTGTCCGCCAATCCGCTGTCGGCCAGTAATCTCGCACCGGTAAGGGCGTTTCCTGTGCCCGAACCTGACTCAAAACGAGCAGCAGCGTACCCAATCCCAGCCAACGAAGCCACATGATCAACCCCCTGTTTGTAAGTATAATCTTTATAGAGTGTACCGCACCGTTGGGGATAAGGGGATAGCGATTGGCCCACAGGATTTCAAAAACCATCTAATTGAGGGTGGGGCATCAAACAAATTTATTGCGGTTTGGCCCTCAACCCCCGGCCCCTTCTCCCTCAGGGCGAAGGGGAGAAAACAAAACGCTATAGGTTTTAAAGTCCCTCTCCCTGAGGGAGAGGGATTTAGGGTGAGGGCAAAGAGGGCGAAGAAGGTTCTCAAAAATTCATGCCCCACCCTCATCTAATTATTTTAAGCACTCGATAAAACAGTTGTGATATTGTGACCTCATCGCACATTTATAAATTAGGTTATCATTATTTTAGAGTCGTGACTGTGACCGTAAATTAACGGCCAGGTATAAATCAAGGACAGCTTTAGTCTATAATTTCTGTTTATTTAAGGGAGTGTCAACTGTGCCAATTGAAGTTTCATGGGCCAACGATCACCAGCCGATTCTGCTGTACCGGCTGCAAGACCCCTGGGGCTGGGATGACTTCTACACGGCCACCGACCAGGGCCGCAGCTTGCGCGAAGGCAGCGGCGTGCAAATGATTCACATTATTATTGATATGACGGCGGTGCGACAGTTGCCGCAAGGGACTTTGACCCACATGGGCAGCATGTTCCGCTATGGCGCGCCCAGCACCACTAACATTCAATATGTGGTGTTTGTGGGGGCCAGCCGGTTAGTTCACTCAGTTATGCAACTGCTCGGGAAGGTCAACCAGGCCGTCAACCAGAAAGTACAGTTTGCGCCTTCGATAACAGAGGCCCTCACCCTCATTGAAGAAATACCACAATACCAACCCCGTCAGCGGCGCAAACCGGGTTTGCGCCGCTGACGGGCCGAAATCTGTCAAATCTGATCCCAATATCAGTCAGGAGAAATTCTTTATTCAGGATTTAACCTTTTTGCTCGCGCATCTGGCGGCCCTGGTCGGTAATGCGGTGAAAGTCTTCCAAGCCCCAGGGATCGGCGACTTTATACAGCAGGACTGGCTCGCTGCTTTGAACCCAGGACACCTCAATTGGCATGGTTCATTCTCCTTGTCGCGGCGGAATCATGGCTGGGAGCGCTTAGGGTCACAACGTGAAGGGAACCCATCTAAAAATGTTCCTCGGTGCGCTAATAATGGGCCTCATAACT